>NZ_JACKZU010000440.1:0-6209 GCF_014222165.1 Nostoc sp. 2RC | reverse complement strand
ATATAAATCTTAAAATTTTTAAAAAATTAGCAATCTAAATTCAGCAAATATAGGACTTACGCAACGCCGATATTGTCATTGCGACCGAAACGAAGTATAGGGAAGCAATCCCAGAGTTTTGGCGATTACTTCACTTTGCTGGTAATGATAAATATTAATTAGCTGCTACCTTGTTAACAACCTCCGTCGCAAACTATCCAACGCTGCATTTGCACTCACATGGCGAATCAGAGAACGTCCTCGCGCCGCACCAAAATGATACTCAAAACTTGCCACTTCATCCTTCGGCCCCGCCAAACCGACATAAACCAAACCCACTGGCTTAGTATCTGTTCCCCCAGTAGGGCCAGCAATACCAGTGATACTCAATCCCCAAGTTGTAGAAAGTCGGGTTTTAACTCCAATTGCCATTTGTTCTGCAACGGTAGCACTTACCGCACCAAATTTATCTAAATCTTCCTGGTGAACTCCTAGCAACCTAACCTTCGCTGAATTGTCATAAGAAATGACTCCACCCCAAAAGTAATCAGAACTCCCAGAAATCTCTGTTAACATTTGCCCTAGTCCACCACCAGTGCAAGATTCTGCCACTGAAAGCGTTTCTTTTGCCCCACGCAATAACTCACCAACAACAAAAGCAAGATTATCATCATTGATACCGTAAAAATCCAGCCCAGCGATTTCTTTAATTTGTTTTTCCACAGGTGCAATCAAAGCTTCTGCCGCTGCTTCTGAATTTGCTTTTGCAGAAACTCGCAATCTGACTTCCCCTTTACCTGCATAGGTGGCTACGGTGGGATTTGGCAAATTTAAATAAGAAGCAACCTTTTCCGCTAAAGCAGATTCACCAATACCCCAAAACTTTAAACTGCGGCTGTAAATAATTTCCTTACCCCAACCTTGACTTTTGAGAAAAGGAACGGCTGTTTCTTTCCACATCGGGTGCATTTCGCTAGGAACCCCAGGAAAAGTAAAAATCGTGATTTCTGGACGGGGTTGCCAAATGATACCTGGTGCAGTTCCAGTGGGATTGGGTAGAATTTCCGCCCCTTGCGGAATTAAAGCCTGCTTGCGGTTACTTGGTGACATTACTCGACCGCGTTGGGCGAATTTCTTGGTTATATCTTCGATAATTTCTGGGTCTTCTACCAAGGGGGCTTGAAAAAAATCGGCGATAGTTTCACAAGTGAGGTCATCTGGAGTGGGGCCAAGACCGCCAGTAAAAATCAGAATTTGTGCCCTGGAAATAGCAATTTCTATAACTTGCTTTAACCGTTCTGGATTATCACCAACCACAGTTTGATAATAATGGGGAATACCTAACTGGGCTAATTGTTGCGCCAAAAATTGAGCATTGCCATTGAGGATGTCTCCTAGTAGCAATTCTGTACCAACACAAATAATTTCTGCACTCATTGGAAGGAATAGTTAAGAGTTAGGAGTTAGGAGGTAGGAGTTAGGAGTTAGGAGTTAGCAGTTAGGAGTTAGCAGTTAGGAGTTAGGAGTTAGGAGGTAGGGAACTCCAAAAAATAAATCATTCCGATTTAGGTCGTTGACTGTTCACTGTTGACTGCTGACGGTCAACCTTCAACGGTCAACAGTCTTCTATGGAATATTTTTTTACTTGGAAGTCCCTTAGGAGTTAGGAGTTAAAATTTATCACTCTTAACTCTGTAAGTATCATCCCAGGCTATGGCTGGTATGAGTGGGGAGTGGAAAACTTAAAACTCATCACTCTTAACTCTTAACTCCTAACTATCATTTCACACTAGTGCTGGTACTGGAATTTGCAAGTGAGGATATAAGGGGAAGCGATCGCACAATGCGGCCACCCGGCGTTTACAATCTTGGGCGACTTCTTCGGAATCTGGAGAAAGCAAGCGATCGGCGATAATATTTGCTATTTCGGTAAACTCTGCTACTCCTAAGCCCCGTGTTGTCATTGCTGGGGAACCTAACCTTAGACCACTGGTCACAAATGGCGACTGCGGATCGAAGGGAACAGTATTTTTGTTAGCAGTAATATTCACACGGCTGACTAGTTGATCGGCTTGCTTACCTGTCATACCAATAGAACGTAAATCTACCAGCATTAAATGGTTATCAGTGCCATCAGACACTAACTTTAAGCCGCGATTTTGTAATTGTTCTGCCAAAGCACGAGCATTTTCAATCACTTGGGCAGAATAGGTTTTAAACTCTGGCTTGAGGGCTTCTCCAAAAGCTACTGCCTTAGCAGCAATCACATGTTCCAATGGCCCGCCCTGACTGCCAGGAAAAACTGATTTATCAAGCTTTTTACCCAGTTCTGCATCTCCAGTCAAGATTAAACCACTTCTAGGGCCGCGTAGAGTTTTATGGGTAGTTGTTGTTACAACATGACAATGGGGAATTGGGTCTGGATGAAGACCACTAGCAACTAAACCAGCGATATGGGCAATATCAGCAAGTAAATAAGCGCCGACTTCATCAGCAATACTACGAAATTTTTCAAAATCGATAATACGGGGATAAGCAGAATAACCACAAATCAGCAGCTTAGGACGCTCCCTTAGCGCCAGCTCCCGAATTTGGTCATAGTCAAGTTGTTCTGTCTGTTTGCTGACACCGTAATGACTAACTTGGAACCACTTACCTGAGACGTTTACAGGAGAACCGTGGGTGAGATGTCCGCCATGAGACAAATCCATCCCCATAATTTTGTCCCCTGGTTCTAGGAGGGTCAGAAATACAGCAAAATTCGCTTGTGCCCCAGAATGAGGTTGTACATTGGCATGGGCAGCCCCAAACAGTTGTTTAGCACGGTCAATGGCCAGTTGCTCAATTTTGTCGATAAACTCACAACCGCCATAGTAGCGTTTACCAGGTAGTCCTTCGGCGTATTTATTTGTCAGTACTGAACCTTGAGCTGCCAGTACAGCAGGCGAAGTAAAGTTTTCACTAGCAATCAACTCCAAATGGTCTTGCTGACGCTGTAGTTCGTCGTTGATTAACCCCGCGATCGCCGGATCGCTGGAGATGAGAAAATCTAAATTAGTCTTAGTCACTTCGATTATCCTTATGGAAATTTGGACAACGGCTGATTTTGGTTGTATCAGCACCTAAACAACAGTCAAGTGTCCATAGCTCAAAGTAGTTCAATGGTTTTTGACTGCTCTAGAAAGGCAATTAATTGAATTAAAGTTAAACTCAAGCTCGATTAATGCATTAACAATCATAACGTTGCTTTTTCACCCTGCGTTATTCAAGTTTCTTTTCCCGAAGCGGGGAGAGGTTCCCACAGAGAGCGTTTCTTTGGAATCTGTCGAATTCACGTTAATAGAACTTACGCATGGTAAACGAAAAATTAAGGGTTTGGGCTGTATATGGGGCATTGTGCAAGAAAAAATCCCCAATGCCCTATGCCCTATTCCCGACCTCAATAAATACAGGACTTACGCAAAAATAACGTAATTCCGTCATTACGAGCGATAGCGAAGTAATCCCCCCTGACGCTGGGATTGCTTCCCTACACTCCATTACGGTCGCAATGACAATATCGGCGTTGCGTAAGTCCTAAAATACATCTCGCTGCGTAAGTCCTGGTTAAATCACATAACAAGACTCCCGATTTCTCTGAGAAGTCGGGAGTCAGAGGTTTGCTATTTTCACAAATCAAATAGGATTCAGATAGCGATTTTGATAGTAAGCCAAAATCTGGTTAACTCGTTGCTGACTTTCTAAAGTAGAGTTTGCTGAGCGCGTAATCCCTAAGCCGCCAATTTGGCTTTGATTGTAATCAAACTGTTGAGATGACTGGGGAATTAAATCTACTTCTACCCCTTCCACTTGACGTAAATGCGCCGCGATTTCTCGATAAACTGCTAAAGGTAAACCAGGGAATTCAATTGTTTCCTTAGTTTCCATCTTTTATGAAGCTCCCACATTAATTGGATTTTGGGGGGCTGTTGTTCCTAAAATAGGATTGCCAGTTGCAGATGCCGCTGATGGCGTTGCTGCTGATGGCGTTGAGTTGACAGGCCCTTCCCCTACCATTTTGGCAACTTCGATGCCATTTTGTTCCAAAATCACAATCGGATTGGAACCTCCATTCATTTCAATGCGTTTAATTAGTACGCCATTTGCTAATCGCTGTCCTGCCTGGACGTAACGACTGGTGGGTTCATCCGGTACTTTAATAATTGCCTGGGGTTCTTTAGTAATGAGAACGACACCAGTCACAACCACTGCCCTTGCTAAGTCAGGTTGTGGTGCAGGTGGCAATACAGATACTAAAGTTGGGTTCGGCACCACTTGAGGCAAAACCTTAGGCAAAACTGAAGTTAAGGTAGCATTGGCTTTTTTCGGTACAACAGCAACGGTATTTTTCTTTTGATTTGAAGCTATGGTACTCGTTGGCAGTTTTCGCCCTGAGATTGATGCAGTTGGTAGCTTAGGTAATACAGGAACAGGTCTTATGGATGTTTTTGGTACTCCAGTAACCGTCTGTCCAAAAATTTGAGCAAAGGGGTCAGTGCGATTTTTTGATACCAAAACGATTCGTGCCCGTTCTGTAGGATTAGTAGATTGAATTAAGCTCAGACTAGGAGAAGAAACTTGTGAAACCTGTTTAGCAGGTATCACTGGATTTTTGAAGGATTGAGCCGCTGTTTGCGACTTTTTTGCTATTTTCGGAATTGGTGTCGGCTCTATGGCTTGTGGTGTTTCTTCAGAAGCACATCCAGCGATGGCCAAGCTAAAAATAGCTGCAATTGTAATTGTTAAATTTCTGCCCATGAGTCTTTCTCAAAAGCCATTGGAGAATTGAAGAATTGAAATTAACATGCCTGAAATTTCTCTTCAAGGCAAAGTCTTTTCCCGTTATAACCTAATTTTTTGATTTTCAATGGTTATTTTTTCTACCGTCAACCCAGCATAACTGCGGTTTTACTTTGTTGGCAGTTAATCCTCTGCTACACCCATGAGCTGTTTCATCAAATCCAAGCCTTTCTTAACTCTACGGGAAACAGTTACTACACTAATGCCCAAATGTTCAGCTACTTGCTTTTGTGTCAAATCTTGCAAAAACACGCATTCCAAGACATCGCGAGTGCGTTTTTCTAGCTGAACCAATGCCTGTTGCAAGCGAAGTTGGTCTTCTTGTGCTAATTGAAAGCTGCGATAGTGAGGATCTGGAACTAATTCTCCTAAACAAGTAGAACCTTCTTCTCCATCCTGGACTGGTACATCTAAACTCAAGGGAGCGCGATTCACCCATGCTAATTTGATCTCTTGCCATTCGGTAGGAGAAATTTTTAGTGCTGCTGCTAATTCGGAATCTGTTGGTTGGCGATTATGTGTTTCACGCCAAGAACGTGAAATTCCTATTGCTTGTTGTTGCAGGGCTAACCATCTGCGAGGAATTCGCACTGTTACGCCTTTATCCCGCAGATAATGTTGAATTTCGCCTCGAATATAGGGAAGAGCATAGGAACTAAAGGCATGTCCCTTGGAAAGTTCAAATCTTTCAATAGCCCTAATTAAACCCAAACATCCGACTTGGAGCAAATCATCATAGGTTTCATGACATTGATTTGTCCAATAGTGAGCTTCTTTTCTCACAAGTCCAAAATTGAGTTTTACCAGTTGATTGCGAACATTTTCAGAGCGAGATTGCTGATATTCTCGTAACAACTGCCAAATTTCGTGTTTTAATTCATTGGTGACTGTGGTAGGCATAGCACCGGGTTTATTGAGCAAATAAAGAATTAATAACTCGTGCTTAAACTCAGCTGCGATCGCACACGATATCAAAGACAATATCGTGCTGTATGCTCTAGTAAATTGATGGTAAATAACAAAATTTTCTAGAAATTTACCATCATTCACTTGACAATTTAGCAATATTTAAATGGCTGAAATAAGTTCGATTTAGTTTTGTATCCAGCAAAACTTAAGAATCCAGAGCAGAGCCAAAGACGATCTTAAATTCTGATTTGTGATTTATTCTGCAATTAATTTGGGTACGATCTGTAGTTGGATTTGAAAAACTACATAGAAATAAAATATATAATTAATTACCAAATATCAAACCGAAATTGTACTTAATTTATTCAATTCATTCTCAAATTGACTTCTATAAACAAAATTCAAAAAGTAAAAAGTTTATTGGAAAAGTAAAATTTGAATTCACAGTAAAATTACATATATAGTTCGATAAATTCATTAAT
>NZ_JACKZU010000439.1:0-6239 GCF_014222165.1 Nostoc sp. 2RC | reverse complement strand
AACCCTCCCCTTGGCAAGGGGAGGGTGCCGTCAGGCGGGTGGGGTATCTGTCGCAAACATTTTTTGAATCGGTATTATAGGGGTTCCCTATCAATTAAAGTACATAAATTTGTAGGTAGTGGAAAGCTTTGCGCCCCTACCTTGTACCTCACTAGAACAGGAAACGCTATATTCAACAAGTGTGGTTGCAGGTATAAAGTATGATACTAGCTAATCAGAGGAAAAATCAGTGATAAATTCAGCGATATATCTGGAAATTGTGGAATATTGACAATTGCATTTGGTAAATATATTTGCTTATTTGCATAATTAAAATTACCTTGCAAATCCTGAAACGGTTGGGTGTAAACTTCTAAACAATTCGCTACTAAATTAAATATCCAATAATTAGCAATTTTATATTCAGCGTAAAGAGTTAATTTTTCTTGTGTATCGTATTTCAGAGTACTATCAAATACTTCAGCTACTAATATAATATCTTCAACAGAAGGATGCTTTGACGAATAACGATCTGCACGATAACGTGCAATCACTACATCAGGCTCAGGTTCGTTATTTGGAGGTAATGAAATTGGTTCTTGTCCCCTAACTATCGCCTGATTGTAAAGTAAAACTACTAATTCATTGACTACAGAAGAAGTACAACTACTGTGTGGTGTTCCTTTAGCAGTCATTTGGATTAATTCTCCACGAATTAATTCGATCCTTTCGTTTTCTGTAAGGAAACCTAATTCAATTAAGCGGTGATATTCTTGAATATTGAATAGTTTACGGGTGACGTTGGTTGAAGTAATCATCGCTAGAGAGAATCAATCTCAGGTTTTATTTTTAATTATAAAAATAAACAATTCAGGAGCCAGCGATCGCATTGATTCTGATTCCTGAATTCACCAGACTTTTGCAAACAATCAAACAGGCAAATCAGCAGCAGTACTGATGTTTTTTAGGATTAAATCAGGACTTGTACGTTTAATTAAGCCAGTTAAAACTTTACCAGGGCCAATTTCTATTACTTGCTCAATGCCGTTGGCTGGCAATTGCAGAGAAATTTCTCGCCAACGTACCGAACCTGTCATTTGTTCGTTGAGACGCTGTTTCAAAATTTCGGCATCAATAGAGGGAATTGGTTCTATATTCGATAAAACTGGGACAACAGCTGGCTGAAATTCCACAGATTGCAAAACGTCTTGAAATTCAGTCGCCGCCGCCGCAATTAAATGTGAATGAAATGCCCCAGAAACTTTTAAAGGAATAGCACGTTTGGCTTTTACTTGAGACATCACCGCTTGTACAGCATCGGCTGTGCCTGAAATTACCACTTGAGCCGGACTATTGTCATTTGCCAGTACGACATCAGGGGTTTCGGCAATGACTTTTGCCAACTGTTCGCGGTCAAAGTTCATCAAGGCTGCCATCATACCACCAGAGATACTATCCATCAGTTCTGCACGACGCTTCACCAGACATAAACCAGCCGACCACTCAAAGACACCCGCAACATAAAGGGCGACATATTCTCCTAAACTGTGTCCAGCAACTAAATCTGGTTGGTGTCCTCGTTCTCGAAGAAGGTCAGCAAGAATGCTTTCTACCACGTAAAGACTCGGCTGAGTGTATAGCGTCTGTGATAATTTTTCTTCTTGTGTTTGACATATTTCGGTCACAGACCAGCCTAAAATTGCCTCAGCTTGGGCAAATTTGTCTTTAGCGGCAGGGATATCTAATAAATCCATTCCCATTCCCAGTGCTTGGGAACCTTGTCCGGGAAACACCCATGCAGTTTTAGTCATTGGTCAAAAAATTGAGGAGTGAGGAGTGAGGAGTGAGGAGGGAGGAGTTGGGAGTGAGGAGGGAGGAGTGAGGAGTTGGGAGTGAGGAGTGAGGAGTGAGGAGTGAGGAGTTAATATTCATAACTCCTAACTCATACCTGCTAACTCATAACTCACAACTCATAACTCCTAACTCCTAACTCATAACTCCTAACTATTTACCTTCCCCATTCAAAAATTGCTGCGCCCCATGTCAAACCGGCACCAAAGCCGGATGTAGCAACGATGTGATTGGGTTTAATTTTGCCTTGGCGCACTGCTTCATCTAAAGCTAGGGGAATGGAAGCAGCGGAGGTATTGCCATACTGAGCGAGATTACTGATAACTTTTTGTTCTGGGATATTCAGGCGTTGGGCAACGGCATCAATAATCCGCTGATTGGCTTGATGTAGAATTAGCCAATCTATGCGGTCAACAGTGAGGTTGGCTTGAAACAAGGCTTTGTCAATGATTTCTGGCACTTTTTGGACGGCGAAGCGGTAAACTTCTTTACCGTTCATCGTAATGGGTTGGTAAGCGCCTTTGGTAACTTTTATATCAGGGAGTAGCTCTTGGGATGAGCCTGTGCAACTTAGATTGAGGTAATGGTTTTGAGTACCATCACTTTTGAGGGCAAAACCTAGTAAGCGATCGCTTTTCGCTGCCTGCAATACCACTGCCCCTGCACCATCCCCGAATAGTACACATGTGCGTCGGTCTTGCCAATCTACCCAACGAGAGAGGATATCTGCTCCTATCAACAGTACATTTTTATAGACACCAGTTCTGATGTATTGGGCTGCTGTGACCAGTCCGAATACAAAGCCCGAACAGGCTGCTGTTAAGTCAAAGGCTACTGCTTTGGTCGCTCCCAATTTAGCTTGTACTTGACAAGCACTACCAAACAAATCGTCAGGGGTAGAAGTTGCCAGCAAAATCAGATCCAGGTCTTCTGGTTTAATTCCCGCAGCTGCGATCGCCTGATTGCTGGCCGCTGTAGCGAGTACACTCAATGACTCTGATGGTAGTGCTAATCGCCGTTGACTAATTCCAGTTCTTGTGGTAATCCATTCGTCGGATGTTTCAACCAATTCACTCAATCTTTGGTTGTGTAGGGAAGTTGCCGGTACTGCTGAGCCACTTCCTGTAATTGCTATGCCTAAGTTATGCACACCTAATCTCCCCAGCTATCAGCTTTTTGTCACTTGTTGTTGGTTATTTGTCTTGGTCATTTGTCTAATGTGACTTTGCCTTTTGTCATTTGCCATTTGTTCTGTGTTGCTCTTAACCAATGACTAATGACTAATGACCTATGACTAATGACTAATAACTAATGACTAACCGCTCTCCCGCTCTAGGGTATATTGGGACTGGATTCGTTGCAGTACCTGGTTGTCAACAGCTTCTTTTGCCATGCGAATTGCATTAAAAATTGAAGGTGCTTGTGAGCTACCGTGACCGATCAAACAAACTCCTGCCACGCCTAAGAGCAAAGCGCCGCCGTGTTCTGCGTGATCCATACGCTGCTTGATCCGCTTCAGGTTTGGTTTTAAGAGTGCTGAGCCGATTTGACCGTGTAATCCTTGGGGTAATTCTTCCCTTAGGATTTGCAGAATTACTTCTCCCACAGCTTCGGCAAATTTTAATAAGACATTGCCAACAAAGCCATCACAGACAATCACATCAAAACGACCGGAAAGCACATCACGCCCTTCAGCATTGCCAATAAAATTAATTTGGGAATTTTCCCGTAGCAATTGGTGGGCGCGCACAGCTGCATCATTGCCCTTGGAGTCTTCTTCACCGATATTCAGCAAACCCACCTTAGGTTCAGCCGTACCTAAGACATATTGACTGTAAGCTGACCCCATGACAGCAAACTGCTCTAAAAACTTTGGACGGCAATCTACATTTGCGCCGACATCAAGTACTAGAACTGGTTTACCAGCCACAATGGTCGGGAAAACAGTCCCAATGGCCGGGCGGTCAACTCCTGGTAATCGTCCTAAGCGGAGCAAAGCCGATGCCATAGCTGCGCCAGAGTGACCTGCTGAAAATACTGCATCTGCCTGTTGCTGCTTGACCAAATCCATCGCCACATTGATAGAAGCGTTGCGTTTGCGTCTCACTGCGTTTAAAGGCTCTTCATCCATCGCGATCGCTTCCTGTGCGGTCACGATCTCCACCTGACCTAAACTTGTTTTTGGAGGTAAGGCAGCTTCAATTTGTTGGGGATCGCCGACCAACAATACATCTACACCCAATTCTTCCCTTGCTCGCAATGCGCCAGCAACAATTTCACCGGGTGCGTGATCCCCTCCCATTGCGTCAATTGCGATCCGTACACGAGTCGATCCCATTGCTTAGAGCTTCTAGAAACCTTACAAATTTTACCAGATGGCTTTGCCCAAAAAGCTTAACTTTCGAGATAGCCTAATACTTTTGTTAATATTGCAACATTTTTAGTGGCTAGCCCAAGATAGCACGAAATTGGGGATTGGAAGAGGACAAGGGGAAAGGGAAAAGGGTAAGGGGAAAAGGGGAAAGATTAAATTTATTCCTTTTCCCTTTAACCTTTAACCTTTTCCCCTGCCCAATGCCCCATGCCCCAGTCCCTATTCGCCAGCTGCCAATACCCAGTTAACCAGAGTCCGAACGCCGTAACCAGTTGCCCCGGAACCGTTGTAGCCGTTTTCTTTATCTGTCCATACTGGGCCGGCTATGTCTAAGTGCGCCCAAGGGGTTTCTTTGACGAATTCTTTGAGGAAAAGGGCGGCGGTAATGGCACCACCTGGACGGGGGCCTGTGTTTTTCATGTCGGCTATGCCAGATTTTAGCCCTTCAAAATATTTTTCTTCCATTGGCATCCGCCAAATTTTTTCTCCTGATGTTTGGGCGGCTTTTTCCAATTGGGAAGCGACTGCATCATCGGGAGTATATAAGCCAGCAATATCGTCACCCAAGGCGATGACGTTGGCACCTGTGAGGGTGGCTAAATCAACGATGGCATCTAATCCCAATTTATCGGCATACACTAGGGCATCTGCTAGGGTCAAACGTCCTTCAGCATCGGTGTTGTTGACTTCGATTGTTTTGCCGTTTGATGCTGTGAGAACGTCTCCTGGGTGCATGGCGCGGCCGCTAATCATGTTTTCGGTGGCTGCTGAGATAAAGTGTACTTCGGAATCTGGCTTGATTTGAGCGATCGCTTTTGCTGCACCCAAGGTTGCAGCCGCACCACCCATGTCAATTTTCATGGTTTCGATGCCACTACCAGCACCTTTAATATTCAGTCCGCCAGAGTCGAAGGTTAATCCTTTGCCAATAATTGCCAGTTTCTTTTTGGGCGTACCTTCTGGCTTGTAAGTAAGGTGAATGAATTTTGGTGGCAAATCAGAAGCTTGGGCGACTCCCAAAAAAGCACCCATACCCAATTTTTCACAGTCTTCTCGTTCCAGAATTTGCAGTTGTAAACCGTGTTCGTTGGCGATGGTTTGGGCTGTTTCTGCTAAGGTAATCGGTGTTACCGCATTGGCTGGCGCTGCTACTAACTGCCGTGCCAAAATTACCCCGGAAACTATTTGATGGGCGCGGTTAATGGCTGCTTCTTGTCCAGCAAAACCAAGTAATTCTACGGTTTCTATTTGTGGCGCTTTATCTTCTGGTTCTGATTTGAAGCGGACATCTTGGTAGAGTGCTAATTCTACACCTTCAGCGATCGCTTGGGCACTTGCCTCTGGATCGTTATTCCATAAGGGAAAACTCAAACCCAGAATTTTGCTTTTTTGCTTTTTCGCTACCCTGGCCACCGCAGCCGCAGCACGTCGCAGTGTATCTATTTTCAGTGCTTCTGGTTTTCCTAAACCCACCACAATTAATTTACGCACCGGGCTATTACCACTGATGCGGGTGAAAATAGTGCTGTTGGCTTTTCCTTTAAATTCTTCTTCAGCAATCAATTCTTTCAAGACTCCAGCAAACTTTTGATCTAAAGTTGCCAGTTCTCCAGTTAACTCTACTGCATCTTCAAATAATCCAATTGCCAGACTATCGCCTGTCCACTCTAGCAAAGGCCGATCGTTAGGTTGAATTGTCATTGTGGGATTTTATCTAAATATTCGTTCTTGTAACAGTATTGCTCAAAAATTGGGCATTGGGCATGGGGCATGGGGCATTGGGCATGGGGAAAAGGTTAAAGGTTAAAGGGAAAAGGAATAAATTTAATCTTTACCCCTTTGCCCTTTGCCTTTTGCCCTTTGCCCTTTCCCTTTACCCCTTTGCCCTTTGCCCTTTGCCCTTTGCCCTTTCCCTTTACCCCTTTGCCCTTTGCCCTTTGCCCTTTGCCCTTTGCCCTTTGCCCTTTCCCCCTTTCCCCCTTTCCCTTTCCCTTTACCCTTTGCCCTTTACCCTTTCCCCTTTCCCCTTTCCCCC
>NZ_JACKZU010000836.1:0-270 GCF_014222165.1 Nostoc sp. 2RC | reverse complement strand
ATCCCACATTCCCCCCAGTGGGAACGTTTCCTTTCCCCAGTTCTGACCATCGCTTGGTGTCGGTCGATGTTCAGGTGGGGGCGACTGAAGCGGGTAAAACTATTACTGAGTTGGAGTTTCAAGGACAAACTACTTTCCCCACAGGCTTTATTCCTAATGGTGCGGCTGGGGTAGTTAATGGATTGGCAGCCCCGGTGGGTGGGTTATCTGGTGTTACCTATGATGCAGCCAACAACCGTTACTATGCTATCTCTGACGATCGCTCTCAAT
>NZ_JACKZU010000438.1:0-6277 GCF_014222165.1 Nostoc sp. 2RC | reverse complement strand
AAAATATAGAGTAAACTTTTTTTGATTTTTTTTATTTTTGGTATGTATTCATATCACAATTTAAAAATTGTTGTACTTCAGATCTGGATTTTTGTATAAACCTCAAGGTTTTAACCCCAGAAAACCAACACATCAGCAATTCAAAATTAAATATAGGGTTCGGTGCTAATGGCAACCTGAATTTCAGAATGGCATACTGTAGCTGTTCGGTTCAATTTCTGTTGGGGAAAATCTATTGATAGATTGCTAGATGAAATCGAGCAAATTCAGGTATAACCATCAAGTCTGAAAATTGAGATATTGGAGGAACTCAGTCAGTCAAACAAGTATATTCAATAAAATTTAGTGTTTTTTTATACTTTAAAGCCTAAAATATGTCATAAGCTGAACTATGGTATACCGTAGTTATCCTGTTATTAAATGTAGCTTATATGGCAAAAATGACCCTAGTAACCCCTGGGGAAGAATCAAAAAACAATGTTATCTAAACTTCAACCCGTCAAATCTCTCAATTGCTTAGTGAGCAAAGTCTATGCCAAGATGCCCCTGAGGTATATTCTGATTGTCCCGTTTATATTGCAAATTTGTGCAGCAGTGGGACTAGTGGGGTATCTTTCCTATGAAAACGGACAAAAAGCGGTAAAAGAACTTGCTGCCCAATTGGAAACCGAAATTTGCGATCGCATTGAACAGCATCTTGATAGCTATTTAACAACTCCAAAACAAATCAATCAAATTAATTTAAATGCAATTGAACTAAATTTAGTCAAACTTTCTGACTTTCAATCCACTGGAAAATACTTTTGGAAGCAAATGCAGGTTTTTAACATTGGCTACAACAACTTTGCCAATTCCAAAGGTGAATTTATTGGTATTGAGCGTTTAGATAATGGCAGCTTATTAATTAATGAAGTTACCCAAAAACAAGGTATAGGTAAACTTTATGTTTACACTACAGATAACCAAGGAAATCGCCAGCATGTGCAGGAAATCAAAAATTACGATCCTCGCGAAGAAGCGTGGTATGCAGATGCAGTCAAAGCTGGCAAACCAATTTGGAGTCAAATTTATCAATGGGAAGATAAACCAGAAATTTTGTCTATATCTTCCAGCTATCCTGTTTACGATAGAAATCGTCAACTGATAGGAGTAATTGGTGTTGATTTGCTCTTGTCGCAAATCAGCAATTTTTTATCCCAATTAAAGACCAGACAATCGGGTAAAACATTTATATTAGAGCGATCGGGATTAATCGTGGCTGCTTCTAGTCAACCACCATATAGTATAGTCAATGGTAAACCAAAGCGAGTATTGGGATTAGATAGTCAAGATTCTGTAATTGGAATCACAACACAATATTTAATCAAAAAATTTGGAAATTTGAACTTAATTGCTGGGAAAAAACAGCTAACTTTTACTGTCGATGGTATAGATTATTTTGTGCAAGTAAAAAATTGGCAAGACGATTTTGGTTTGGATTGGCTAATTGTAGCTGTAATTCCTGAAGGGGAATTTATGGAGCAAATAAACGCCAATACTCGTACCACGATTGTGCTATCTATAATTGCTTTTTTAGTAGCTATAGAAGTTGGCATTTTTACTGCTCGCTGGATAATTAAGCCGATTCTAGAATTAAACATATCAGCTAAGAAAATTGCAAAAGGGGAATGGCAGCAAACACCAAAAATTAATCGCTCTGATGAGTTAGGGGAACTGGCCAAATCATTTGAAACTATGGCCAAGCAGCTGGAAGCGTCCTTTAGTATTTTGGAAGCCAAGAATGCCGAGATGCAAATTTTAAATGAAGCGCTATCTGAAAGTCAAAGTCAGTTGACTCAATTTTTAGAAGCTATGCCAGTGGGTGTTTTTATTGTAGATGCTCAAGGTAACCCTTATTATACAAATGAAATCGGTCAAGAAATTTTAGGTCAAGGGGCAGTAGCAGAAGTTCTCCCCGAAAAATTATCAGAGGTATATCAAGCTTATCTTGCTGGTAAAAATCAACTTTATCCTAGCGATCGCTTACCGATTATTAGAGCATTACAAGGCGAAAGCACCAGGATTGATGATATGGAAATTCGTTATGATGAAAAGATTATTCCCATTGAAGTTTTAGGCAAACCAATTTATGATGAATCAGGGAATTTGGCTTTTGCGATCGCTACATTTTTTGAGATTGCTGAACGCAAACAAGCAGAAAAATTATTAGCAGAATACAATCTTATTCTAGAGGCTCAAGTCAAAAAACGTACTGATGAATTTCAGCAAGTTATTGAGCAATTGCAAATCACCCAAGAAGAATTGATTGAATCACAAAAAATCGCGGCACAGGAGAAACAAGCAGCCGTCCGCGAAGCCGCGCGCAGCGCCGCAGCCAACCTCGCCAAAAGCGAATTTCTTGCTAACATGAGCCACGAACTGCGTACTCCACTCAACGCTATTCTTGGTTTTACCCAAGTCATGAGTTTAGATTATTCATTATCTAGCGAACATCAAGAAAACTTAGCAATTATCAATCGTGCTGGCGAACATCTATTGAATTTAATTAACGACATTCTTGAAATGTCCAAAATTGAAGCTGGTAGAATCAGATTAAATCTCAGCAGCTTTGATTTAATTTATTTGTTGAAGAACTTAGAAGAAATACTGCACTTACGTGCTGCATCAAAAAACTTAGAATTAGTATTTGAATATGCACCAAACCTGCCTAAATACGTAGAAACAGACGAAAATAAACTGTATCAAGTATTGCTAAATTTGTTAGGAAACGCCATCAAATTTACTGAAATGGGCAAAGTGACCCTGCGGGTAAAATTGGGCACTGGAGTGTGGGGACAAGGAGACAAAGAAGATAAGCAATACCAAATGGCCGTGGTTGCTCCGCACTGCCTCACCAATGCCCAATCCTTAATTTTCGAGGTGGAAGACACTGGTTGCGGTATTGCCCCAGAAGAAATTGATTTGCTGTTTGAGGCTTTTGAGCAAACCGAAATCGGGAGAAAATCTCAACAAGGTACAGGATTAGGCTTGGCAATTAGCCGCAAATACGTAGAATTGATGGGTGGAGACATTACTGTCAGCAGCACTCCTGGTGTTGGTAGTATATTTACTTTTGAGGTTCAAATTGCTCTGGCTTGTCCTAGAGAAATGCCGACAAACCAAAATAAATATCCAGTTTTGGCTTTAGCTCCTGCTGAAGAAGCATACCGTATTTTAGTGGTTGACGACTCCAAAGAAAGCCGTTTGTTATTAGTTAAAATTCTTACATCTATGGGCTTTGAAGTTAAGGAAGCTACAAATGGTAGAGAAGCAATTGTTAGTTGGGAATCTTGGCAACCGCACTTGATTTTTATGGATATGCGAATGCCTGTTATGGACGGTTATGAAGCCACAAGAATTATTAAATCTCAAGAATTGGAGCATAGGGAATGGGGCAACGGACATAAAGAATTGGCTGTATCAAATGAAATGAATTTCCCCAGTCCAACACTAGTTGCTAGTCACTTGAGTGGAAGTCAGTCTTATGCAACAGCAAATTCCTTAGCTCCCCGGTGCGATTTCCCTGAAACAGTCCAAGGCTGTTCCCCTAAACAGACTATTATTATTGCTTTGACTGCTAGCGCCTTTGAAGAAGAACGCCAAAAAACTCTGTCCATTGGGTGTGATGATTTTATTCGCAAGCCATTCACCCAGGAAGTATTATTAGAAAAACTGAGCGAACATTTGGGCGTAAAATATACCAGCCAAATACAAATCACAAACACATCGGTTGTGGAGCAACCCACACAAATGTTTACTAGTGTTGCTGAACTCCTAAGCCATTTGTCACAAATGCCCCCTGAGTGGCTGCAACAGATACACTATGCCGCAGCTAGCTGTAGCGATGACCTGATTTTACAGTTACTCAAGGAAATTCCATCAGATAAGAGTCAAATTTTCCAAGTTTTCAGGGATTTAGCAAATAACTATCAGTTTGAGAAAATCATGGAATTGACTAGAACAAACCTAGAATGAATTACGAGCATTTAGACCCTTATAAAAAAGATATTTTGATCGTTGACGATATGCCAGATAACCTGCGGGTTTTATCTTCAATATTGACAAGGGAAGGGTATAACGTTCGTAAAGCCTTGAACTGGCAAATGGCACTTACAGCAACTCAAACAGTATTACCCGATCTTATTCTGCTTGATATTATGATGCCAGAAGTAGATGGCTATGAAATTTGTCAAACCTTTAAAGCTTGGGAGCTAACAGCCGATATTCCAGTCATTTTTATTAGTGCTTTGGATGATGTGTTTGACAAAGTGAAAGCCTTTCGCGTAGGTGGGGTGGACTACATCACCAAGCCTTTTGAGTTTCAAGAAGTGTTAGTGCGGGTACAAAATCAACTGGCTTTAAGAGCAGCGCGATTAGAAATCTTGAAACTCAATATGGAACTGGAACATCGAGTCAAACAACGGACTTGGGAGTTAGAAAATGCTCTGCAAAAACTCCACGAGGAAATCATTTCGCGGCAAAAATTACAAAGTCAAATTCTAGATATAGCACTGCATGATTCCTTGACTGGATTACCAAACCGAGTTTTGTTTATCAGACAACTCAAAAATGCTCTCAATCGTGCTAAACAAGAACCTAATTATAAATTTGCAGTCCTGTTTTTAGACTGCGATCGCTTTAAAGTAATTAATGATTCCCTTGGGCATTTAGTAGGAGATGAATTACTCATCGCCATCGCCCGCCGCTTGCAAACATGCTTGATACCCATTGATACCCTGGCACGATTAGGCGGCGATGAATTTGGTATTCTCCTGGAAAATATTACAGATATTAATATTGCCATTCAAGTTGCAGAACGCATTCTTCAACAACTATCACTGGCTTTTAAACTGTCGAGATATGAAGTATTTATGAATGCCAGCATTGGTATTAGTTGGGGAAATAAAGATTACGATCGCCCAGAATATTTGCTGCGAGATGCTGATACTGCTATGTATCGTGCCAAAGCTCAAGGAAGGGCAAAATATCACGTTTTTGACCCAGCAATGCATCAAGAAGCAATTCAACTTTTAGAATTAGAAAATGATTTGCGGAGGGCTGTTGAAAGGCAAGAATTCGTAGTTTATTATCAACCAATAGTTTCTCTAAATACAGGCAGAATTTCCGGATTTGAAGCCTTGGTACGCTGGCGACATCCGAGTCGTGGTTTAGTTTCTCCCATAGAATTTATTCCTGTGGCCGAAGAAACAGGTTTAATTAGTGCCATCAATACATGGGTATTACAATCAGCTTGCCATCAACTAAGTATCTGGCAACATCATCCAATCACACCAGAACCTTTAAGCATTAGTGTAAATTTAAGCGCGAGATTATTTTCACAGCCCAACTTGGTAGATCAAATTGACCGCATAATTTATGAAAATCAAATAAATCCAGAACACTTACAATTAGAAATTACAGAAAGTGTAATCATGGAAAATACTAATGCAATTAAAATAATTCTTGAACAATTAAGGCAACGTAAAATTAAATTAGTGATGGATGATTTTGGTACGGGATATTCTTCTTTAAGTTATCTGCATAGCTTTCCTTTAAATGCATTAAAAATTGACAAATCTTTTGTGAAACGAATGCAGGAAAACGAAGAAAATATGGGACTAGTACCAGCAATGATTGGTATTGCCAACTCAATGGGAATGAGTGCCATCGCTGAAGGCGTTGAAACACAAGAACAGTTAGTCCAACTGAGAAATTTAAACTGTGATTTTGCTCAAGGATATCTGTTCTCTAAACCGATAGAAGAACAGTTGGTTCTGAAGCTACTTGCTACAGCACCCCAATGGTAGCAACCAAATAGCGCCTGACAAAAACTTTATAATTAACCCTTGATTAGCTGACGTGGAGGTGCTATTCACTAGATTGTATAGAAATTTTCCCACCGCAAAGCTCCTCACTAGCCAATACTTTTTATCATCTGTAAAATTCTCCAAGCACTGTGGGAGTTAAACTATAAATATATTATTTATTTTGGCGAAATCGACCAAAATTTGCAGGATGATTTCAAATCTGTATTTACTATAGGAATCCGCTTTGATTCCTGAAATTATTTGCGTGGTGCGCGTTCGCGCAGCGCAAGCGCGATAGGTAGGGAATAGAGAATCAATTTTTTCGATGTGAGGGCGAATTTTTTCACCAAATCAAATATGATTCCTAAAAACTAATGGCAAATCACAATAATTGAATAACTTGGATAAATTTTCATGAATCAATATAATAA
>NZ_JACKZU010000437.1:0-6328 GCF_014222165.1 Nostoc sp. 2RC | reverse complement strand
GGGAAAGGGAAAGGGGTAAGGGGAAAAGGGGAAAGATTAAATTTATTCCTTTTCCCTTTAACCTTTAACCTTTAACCTTTTCCCCATCTCCCTTTTCTCCCCCACCTCCCTACTTACTTTTGATGTTTTTTTTGAAAAACCAAAAAAATTTCGATCGTATGAAACAGATAATGGGTTTACGAGTAATTTGCTGGTAAATTGATAGGCAAAACACTAGTAAACTTACTGGGATGCAGAATTATTCGACGGGTAACGCTGATTTCGCCTTAATTTCAGTAAAACAAGTTAGAG
Source organism: Nostoc sp. 2RC (assembly GCF_014222165.1). Taxonomy (NCBI): domain Bacteria; kingdom Bacillati; phylum Cyanobacteriota; class Cyanophyceae; order Nostocales; family Nostocaceae; genus Nostoc; species Nostoc sp. 2RC. The sequence goes on along the minus strand of NZ_JACKZU010000437.1, from coordinate 6,037 downwards.
AGGAATGAGCGTTATGGGGCTGGGTATTGGGTATTAGATACTGGCGAAGAAATTCTTTTACAAGAACTTTCAGGTCAATGTGTTCCATTGTATGGGCGGCATTACTGTCTTCCTACACTAGTAGTTCGCTTTCGTGACTTGGCTCTTTAAAGGGGAAAGGAGAAAGGGGAAAGGGGAAAAGTTTTAAATCCCTTACCCTTTACCCCTTCCCCTTTCCCCAGCCCGAAAGAAGCGCATTTTTGGGTTGGCAAACCACTAGATGTGGTTCAAATACATGAAAGCTACTGTAAGTTTTGGTTCAAAAATCAATCAACATACTTGTTTTCCCAGTCCCTAGTTCAAATCAAGCCACCCGATAAGTATTTCAAGTGTTTTTGGCGAATTAAAAGCTTAATACTGGAAAACCATGAACACAACTTGGCAAGGAATAACCCAGTTGATAGATATTGGTTTATCGATGGGAGGACAGCAATTTTTGGCACAATCGCCCAGTTTGCAAACAAGTCAAGCAGTAAACGAAGGCGTCACTGATGTGCAAGGAGTTGTTGAACAGTTAATTCTGTTTATGCCTCGCGTGCTGGGGGCTGTGGTAATTTTGTTTGTTGGTTGGCTAATTGCAGCGATCGCAGCCACAGTAATACAAAAAATCCTCAACCGCACAAACATAGATAACCGGATTGCCGCAGGTATAACAGGTCGTCAGGATATTCCCCAGGTGGAGAAGTTAATCTCTGACTTGGTTTTTTGGAGCATCATCTTACTGACGGCGGTGGCTGTTTTACAAACGCTGAATTTAGAAATCGCGTCTCGGCCCCTCAATACTTTTTTGGAACAACTCATTGGCTTTTTGCCAAAGTTGGTTGGTGCTGGAATTCTTTTGGCAACTGCCTGGGTATTAGCTAGTATTGTCAAAATTATTACTGTACGTTTATTACGGACATTTAACCTGGATGAGCGTTTGAATCCACAACCTCCGGATAGCGTGCCCAGTCTCAATCAGTTGTCTCTAAGTGAAACCATTGCTAATGCTTTGTATTGGTTTATATTTTTACTGTTTCTCGTTCCGATTCTGGATACTCTCGGACTTCGGGAAGCCTTACAACCAGTACAAGCTTTAATTACAAAGATTTTGGTAATTCTGCCAAACATTTTAGCGGCGGCGCTAATTGCGGCAGTTGGCTGGTTTATAGCTAATGTAGTACGCCGGATTGTGACAAACTTGCTAGCGAGTGCTGGTGTTGACCATTTAGGTAGTCGATTTGGATTATCTTCCACTGCGGGAGTGCAACCTTTATCGAATATTATCGGTACGATTGTCTATATTTTGATTTTGATTCCTGTGGCGATCGCAGCCCTTGATGCTTTACAAATTGCTGCTATTTCCCAGCCAGCCATCGCTATGCTACAACAGGTTCTCAACGCCGTACCTGCTATTTTTACAGCGATCGCAATTTTGCTTGTTGCCTATTTCTTGGGACGATTTGTGGCAGATTTGGTCACAAGTATCCTAACTAATTTGGGCTTTAATAACATTTTCACTGTATTGGGTCTGACAACGCCTACCAGGCGAATTGTCATTTCTACCGAATCAGCAGAACCTACACCCCCTCCAATTCCCACCCGTACCCCATCAGAAATTGCAGGCATAGTTACCTTAGTGGGTATTATGCTATTTGCAACGGTGGCGGCGGTAAATATCCTGAATATTCCAGCCCTGACAACCCTAGTGTCTGGTATTTTGATTATTTTTGGGCGAATTTTGGCAGGTTTGATTATATTTGCCATCGGATTATTCTTGGCAAATCTAGCTTTTAACATTATTACCAGTTCTGGCGATCGCCAAGCACAAATTTTAGGACAAGTAGCGCGGATTTCCATCATTACTCTAGTTTCAGCAATGGCACTGCAACAAATTGGAGTTGCCAGTGATATTGTGAATTTAGCCTTTGGACTTTTATTAGGTGCGATCGCTGTTGCTATTGCCCTAGCTTTTGGCTTAGGAGGTCGTGATATTGCCCGCGAACAAGTTCAAGAATGGCTCAATTCTTTCAAAGGTAGAAACTAAAAGTTGATGAAGGCACAATTTTGTCTGTAAATTTTAGAAAATGTAGCTGTAAGCATCAATAAAGTAGAGAAAATCTATTACCATTTTTGCCTCAGAAGTTGAAATTTACAGCTTACAAGCTCGGAGTTTGAGTTTAGAACTTGACATTTCGAGTTCTAAACCTCAAGTTCCGAGTTCAGAAGTCGAAGGTTCGAGTTCTGAACTCGAAGTTTAGAGTTTCGATATGCTTATCAAGTCTGAGCCAATTCACAATTAAGCTCAGACACTTCTAGCAGAGTTGTCGCAGTAATTGTTTAACGATTCGAGCCGTGATAGCCATGCGTTGAAATGAGGACATCGGCTGCGAATTACTTGCAGTCCAATCAGTTCAGCCAACTGTGGCCCAAAAGTAGGTTTTGCTTTTTCATAATCAGGAAACAGAGCTATGATAAGCTTGCTAGGCGCTGTTTGCTGTCCATCGTTGATTAACTCAGGTGTCTCATATTGATTAGCAATAGCTACCAGAGCTTCAATCTCCTTTTGGCGACGCGCATCAAGGTATTCAAAACAGGTTGGATCGGCAAAAAGATATGCCTCATATTCATGCAACTGAATGTACGGGATGAATCGACAATCGTTGATATCTTCTGCAAAGCGTTGCTCTAAAAATTCAACCTGCCTTATGGGATTTTGGCGCAAACTTTCGGACTCAGCTAATCCCGGAAACTCAGGATGGATCTCATAGAAATCAATCATAGTAGTGAAGAATACATCAGAATTTCTATCTTCGCTAAGCGATCGCAGAATATCTTTTTTCATTGGCTCGTAATTACGTCCACCACCGCGATGTACCTTTCCCTTTTTTTTGGCGTGAGCAATCAGCCGAGGACTGTGCATAAACACTTCAAATTGACTTAAGTGTGGTTTTATTAAAGTGTCGGCGAATGTCTGCTCTGTTTGTCCTTCAGCAAATAGCTTAAGGCGCACCATTAATGCGGCCCTCCCCCAATAATATTTTTCTCCCAGACTTCTCCCAGACTGTACTCTTCGAGCCAAGCCTCTAATTGTGTGGAATTAAGCCGCTGAAATTGTGACTCCTTACCTTCTCGGTTGACCGCAATCACATCTTCAGGTTCAAAATTATCTAAAAAAGAACTAGATTGGGTGCTAATGACGATTTGCGTATAGAGTGAAGCTTTACTAAACAAGTCTGCCACAACATTTAGGGCATAGGGATGAAGACCTAGTTCTGGCTCATCAACAACGATGAGTTTTGGTAGCCTATCCTCTGGTTGTAACAGCAGTGTTACAAGACAGATAGCACGTAAAGTCCCATCTGAAAATTGATGGGGCCCAAATACTCTATCTGACTCTTTTTCTTGCCAGTTGAGAATGACACGATTAGATGCATCTGGCTCAAGTACAAAGTCATCAAAAAATGGTGCAATCAAACGGATTGTTCCGATAATACGTTGATAAGCTGAAATATCATCTTGGCGAAATTTCAGAAGTAATGCAGCTAAATTTCCAGCATCAGGCATGAGCCATCGGTTATCGCCAATGTAACAAGATTGCCGCACTGCTGCCGTAGAAGATGTATCGTGAAAGTGATATACACGGCAACGGTCAAGCAAGTACTTGAGTGCCTTAGCTGTTGTTATACCTTCCTCTGCTGCTTGATTGATTTTTGTTTCCTGATGTCCTGCACCTAATTGGTCAACCCTTGGGGATGTCCAACCCGTTTGCAGAAAGCTCAATGTTTCTTCGGCGAAGATCAGCGTATCACTGGCAGCATGGAATAAGCGCAGATGATACGTATCCATCCCGTTATCGACTTGGAACTCTAGTCTTGCTTCTATCTGAGGAGTTATTTTCGGCCCAAAGTACAAGAGAGACTGAGCGCGCCCCGACATCCCGATATATTGTTGGAAGCGTCCAGCCATCATCTCATTAAGCATCTTGAAGAACGAGATAAGATTGCTCTTGCCTGCTCCATTTGCTCCAATCAAGATATTTAAGGGATGTAACTCAAGATCCATCGCCTTAATAGATTTGAATCCTTTAAGAGTTAATCGTTGCAACCTGTCCAAAAATTACTCTCCTGAATCCGTAAATGTGTATTTATTTGCCCTTGTCTAACACCTGATACGCATGTGGGAGCGAGATGAGGCAATATTTCTTCGCAATTTAGTATTGTCACCTTTTGCACAAAATATGTGAAAAATATAAATTTTCAGTACCGCATCTTGAATTCTTGGCGGTGCGGCCCTTGGCGACAACGCACCGTACATTTCTAGGCTCACTTTCTAAGTTTTACTTTGTGGAGTAATTCGTCTTTAATGCGGTTGAGAATTGAAGTTTCATCAAGGGTTGTCAAAATCCGATTAATCACTGCTTTTGGCCCATCAGGCCCCCAAGTTGCACCGTTGGCTAAATAAACTTTGGTAACTTGCCCAATGCCGTAAGAAGAAACACCTGCAACTCCGGCTTGGGTGAGGGCTACGGATATATAAGGAGCAAAAGCAATACCAGCGGTAGCGGTTGCAGAGATACCAAGTAAAGTTTTTAGTCCACTCAAACCCAAGTTAGCCAATAGTTCGCTGGCTCCAATACCGCCCATACTGAGGGCAATTTTTTGTAGCAATTGTACGGCTCCGGCTTCGGTCATAGAGAAGCCATAGAGTTTAGATAAACCTAAAATTAAAGCAATATCAATAACTACACTACTAAGAATATCTACCACAGTTACCGGATTGAGAGCGATCGCCACTGCCTTAGCCATCACAGCTTTCCAAATGAGCTGATTGGCATTTTCCTCACGAATCATTAATTTTCGCTCTATCAATTGCTCATTTACGGTGTCAGCATAAAGCATAGTATTGAGAGCCACCAAAGCTTTGCCTTCGCGGTGCAAAATCTCCAAGATTTTCAGCTTCAGTTCTTCCACTTGGGCATTACCCTGACGCAACTGTATGCCTCTGGTTCCATCAGGGCGAAAAACTGCCGTTTTCACCAATGGCGATGCTGCTGACATGACAATTTCTAGGGGTGTGAGTAATTCCCGCACCCTTTCATCACGGATTTTGTGATAAATTGCCATGCGATCGGCTTCTGGATATTGGTCTACTTTGTTGAACACCAGAATTATTGGTTTACCTGCTTCTCGCAATTGAGAAAGGGCGATATGTTCTATTTTTGTCATGTCCCCAGATATGACAAACAAAATCAAATCCGCTTGTTTAGCAATCTGTTCAGCTAATGCAGCGCGGGTTGCACCATCTACCTCATCTAACCCTGGAGTATCAATTAATTCCACCTGTGATTGACCAACGCCAGGGAGAGTGACTCGCAAAGCCCGTTCAGTTTCCCCAACCGCCTCTTCACTAATAATCCAATTCACTCTTTGTGCAGCACGGGTAACACCATGCAGCGGCCCGGTTTCAAATACTGTTTGTCCAACTAAAGCATTGAGTAGCGAAGACTTACCACGTCCCACCATCCCAAAAGCAGCAATTTGCACCACCATGCGGTCTAACTTTCCTAACATGGTTTCCAAATCAGCAATTTCCGCCTCCAGCCCCGCTTTTTCTGGGGCGCTGAGGTCAAGATTAGTCACTAAATTTCGCAGTGCGGTTTGTGCTTGTTTGTAATTCAGTTCCGTTTGAATATCGTCAAAACTGAAAATGGCACTATCTAGTTCTTCCTCCCAACTGGGTGAGTTGCTGTGATGAGGTTCGGGCAATGTGGAAGTCATAATTTAGATTCTTAGTTAACCTCGCTATTCGATCCTAGTTATTTTTAACAGAGAATGGGGAATTGCGGATGGGGCATTGGGCATGGGGCACTTGTACTGAGCGTAGTCGTTGGCGCAGCCTCTCGCAGAGAAGTATTGGGCATCGGGCATTGGGCATCGGGCATGGGGCATTGGGCACTTGTACTGAGCGTAGTCGTTGGCGCAGCCTCTCGCAGAGAAGTATTGGGCATTGGGCATTG
>NZ_JACKZU010000436.1:0-6339 GCF_014222165.1 Nostoc sp. 2RC | reverse complement strand
CTTCGTCGCTAACGCTGACGCTAACGCCAGTCGCTCATGGGGGAAACCCCCAAGACCGCGCTGGCTCACCTTTTCCCCAAACCAAATTCCAGTTTAAAATCCAAAACCTGAGCAGTATTGCCTAATTTTCTACTCATCATTCCTAACTTTTATAAGCTAGGGCAAAGCGCTCAATACCAGCTAAATCACTATGAATTTGAATATTGCCGTAGCTACCTTGATTTTGCAAAAGTTCTCGCACTGTGTCTGCCTGTCCTGCCATCATCTCGATTAGCCAGATGCCACCAGGTTGCAAATATATAGGAGAAATTTCAATCAAATGCCGGATACAATCTAAGCCATCAGCACCGCCATCCAAAGCTAGATGCGGTTCGTGGTCAATCACTTCTGGTTGCAAACTAGGTAAGGTACTGGTGGGTATGTAAGGGGGATTCGATACCATACCACTGAACTGACCTTTGAGGAATGTCAGTGGCTCCCACCAAGAACCTTGATAAAATCGAATGCGGTCAGCAAAACCCAAATTCTGGGCGTTGGCTTGGGCGATGGCCAATGCTTCTACACTGTAATCAACAGCATGAATTGTTGCGTTTGGCAAGGCATCTGCTAGTCCGATGGCGATCGCTCCACTGCCAGTACCCAAATCTGCCCAGTGTCCTGAAGCATTACCACCAGCTGCTACAGCCAAATCAATTAAGCACTCTGTTTCTGGTCGGGGAATCAAAACCGCATTCGATACGGCAATTTTAAACTGACGCCAAGGTGTAGCTTTGGCAATATACTGCACTGGTAAACGTTCATTTAATCGCCTCTGCCACAATAGATCTAACTCTGCCAGAGGCAATTGCATCTGAATTTGCGGCCAATTTTTAAAAGACTCCAAACGGAGTGCCAAACGGTCTAAACCGGCTACTTCTTGGAGCAACCAATCTACTTCTGTTGGTGGAACATCAGTGGCGCAAGCTGCTTTCACTGCTGCATTCCGCCACTGCCAAAGTTCTAAACCAGAAATTATCAGATGTTTCTCCCCCATGCCTCAACCAGAGCAAATCGGTTATTTTTTCGGTGCAGGTGCAGCAGCAGGTTTATTAGCTGGTGCCTGATTCGGAGCGAGCGATCGAATAAAATTGATAGATTCCCGTGATGGATATAAAACAATTTTATTAATAGTGGGATCGTTGCTAGTATTGAGAGCCTCCATCACACCGTACAAATCCACCACCTGAATTTCAGTGTTTTCTGCTTCCTTAGGCACGGCTTTTTTAAATTCATCTAACAAAGCCACTGCTTGTTCTTTTTCAAAGAAGAAAGGAATGTAGCGCTCATTACCGTTTGCCAAAGGAATGGTTAGATAACTATTATCTTTTTTAAATTTGGGCACAAACAAAGGAATGCCGTTGAATTGCTCAACTTTTTTACCGCTTGCGTTCAGCATACTTGTTGCTGAGGCTACCTGTTGTTGGGTGGGGACTAAAGTATAAATTACTGAGTCTGACTTCTTTTTACCTTCTAGCACTATCTTATAGTAGTCTGCCAAAGATAAAGGTCTCACCTGTAGGGTACTTGCCAATTGAGGATTTTCTTTTTTCAGTCGATTATCTAGGAATTTTTGAGCATCTTGCTTGCTAATAAAAAATCCCACTTGAGAAACGGTCTTAGATTGGTTATTCCTGGAAAGAACTACGAATTCGCCTTTAGGATTTGTGAGGGTGAATACGGGTACTTCCTGTAGCTTTTTCACTACCTGGTCTTGTGGTAAAGCTACCGCTTCTAGATTCCCTAATCCTGGTAAATTACCTATTCCTACAAGTCCTCCTAAAAAGACACTCCCGGCCATACCTAATGTTGCGCCCCAACGAACCAATGATTTCATGACTGCTCCTCGCATCAATAAGACAATTCAATTAAACTAATGGTTGGATTTGCACAGCACCAACTAGCTTCAGTTATATAGCAATCTATTTTAGTTGTGAAAATTTATTTGTAAACAACTTATGAGGTTAGTTGATTGTTGAAAGTCAAAAATCGAAGTCAAATAATCGCAACTATTTAAGATTGTTATGATATCGCCTTTAGCAATGGACTGTGCTAAAGTTGTCTTTTTGCCAATTTTACTTTGCTGTTGGCTGCTAAATCTTGTAGATGACTATTTTTTGTCTTTGGGAAGAATGAAAAATCTCTCTAACCCTGAAAATTATAAATGCCATTTTATTGACTTTCTCTAACACCGGATGACGGCATAAGTTTATCAATCGTTCCATCTAGTCCTAACTAAATATCTTCTCAAATTTATACAAAGTACAGTGTCACGAGTATCTGATTTATCAAAGACTAAATTCAGCTAACATCGCTTCAAAAGGTAGTCCAAGACAAAAATAACCAAATTAATTTTCTGCGTAAAAATATGCAATTTAATTGCACTTCTTAGCAACAAAACTTTAGTCTATTTGCCCTAAATAGCAGAAGTTATTGAGAGATTTTCTAAATTTAGTTGATTGCTGAGACAAAAAAACCTCAATAAATACAGGCGTTTAGTAAGATAATTCTGCCTTAACCTATAATCTTGTAGAGACGTAGCACTGCTACGTCTCTATTTATCCGTGTGTGGGGATTCTTTAACAGTGTGGTGCAGCGATCGCAATGTGAGAAAACTTTGATTTTTTGATTTGACATACTAATCAAAGGCAAATTTATCAATAAGTTTGGTTTTGATTGATATGTCTTAACTAAAATCGGGATGACAGGATTTGAACCTGCGGCATCCTGCTCCCAAAGCAGGCGCGCTACCAAGCTGCGCTACATCCCGGCTATATTTATCTACTGTGTGCGGTTGGGTTTTAACTTAATTTACCAAGGGATTCACCCGTTCGCATAAGCATTAACTATATCATATCATATAACACCGCTTATGCATAATTTTGTTTATTTTTTATAAATACCAGATAGTTTTTCTACCTTAAATGTAAGGTTCTTGTGCCGACTGAGTTGTACAAGACATAAAATTTGCTTGTTCGTCGGCTTAACCTTCCCAAACCATGTCAAAACAATAGATTCTTGCTATAATGCCTGATTTTATTGTGCAAATCGGGTTTTATTTGAATCTATTGTTAGTGAGGATACCAAAACATACCTTTAATACCTTCTGGATCTGGCATAAACCCCATAGTTCGGTAGAAATCTACAACATGAGGGTCGGCAAAAAGAGTCACATTGCTAATTTCTTCACTCCTCAGTTTTTTGAGGACGTATTTCATCAGTGCCTTACCCAACCCTTGATTTTGAAAGTCTGGGTGAACCACCACATCCCAAATAGTGGCATTAAACGCATGATCTGAAGTAGCGCGGGCAAAACCAATGAGCCGCTTTTGGTTTCCTCTGACCTGCCACATCGAGGCAACGAGAAAACTATGCTCAATGGCTTTTTTGACTTTTCTTAAAGGACGACGCGACCAACCAACTGCATCACAGAGTTCTTCTAGTTCATACAGATCGATATCTCGGTCTGTACTGAAGACGATGCGAGACTCCTTTGAAGAAGCTTCGCTAATATTACTGGAGCTGGAGTTGCCCAGAGTGTCTGCTGTATATTCTTCAAAAGAAGTTGTTCTAGTTGTCGCTACAGACTCAGGAGTACTAAACCAAGTTTTCCAAAAACCCATGCCAACGAGGTTCGGGTAATATAACTAAATTGGCTTCTACTCTCAAAGAGAGTTGATTCATACTCAACTTAGCTAACGCCATCCACTACCCCTAACACTCAAAATTTTTGGGTTGTTTTCGAGATTTGAAATGGTAGCAGCTAGTTGGGGCATGTTTCACACCAATCATCTTCAACTTTAGCATTTTGTTGTAAACCCTAGTAAAAATTCAGCAAAAGGGAAGAATATAAGTAATTCCAAATTACACCCTGTTGTGATTCCTCTGTCTGACTATGTGGGAAACGACCCAAGCTGTTTGTGACTTTTCTCGAAATAAATATAGAAAACCCAATTCTGGCAAAGATCCTGTGAATTGTTCGTATGCAGCTTAAATGCAGGTTAGCTTAAGAGTGAATGGTATATCAGGGATTTGAATACCGGGAAATTTTTCCCACCCCCCAGTTTCTAATACCCAGTCCCTAGTGGTCTGTCTAGTCAACTTTGCTGGGTGAGGGCTGGGGAAAGGGAAAAGACTAAAGGGCAAGGGATTTAAAACCTTTACCCTTTACCCTTTACCCTTTAACCTTTACCCCGCCAAGTCACGAAAGAGAACTACTAGTCCCCAGGTGACGAAAGCAAGCGAGTCTTACCTTAACAATGGCTTCTGGTTTAAAATCTTCGACACTGGAACTCCTAAAGCGCTTTAATCGAGCGTTTCCCCAGTTTTATGAGCAATTTGTCAGCAGTGAGATTCAACTGCAAAATTTACGGCTAGCCTACCGTCTCTATAAAACTAGACGCGCTGTGATTGAACTAAAACCGGAAGGTAGCAAAAGTGCTTTACATTTTGCCTACCGCAACCAGTCTTTTCTGCTCAGCGATATTTTTGGCGTACTAGCAGCTTATGGTTTAACAATCCACGGTTTGAGTCTATACGGTCAAATCCGTCCGCCGATGTTAGTTTTTATCAAGCTGCTGGTTTCTCGTGGTAGTAAAGCCTTGACGGATAAAACCGCAGAAAATGTCTGCCGCGCCATTCGCGAAGCTTTAGGAGGTCGATTTGAGGTAGAAGAAATGCTGGCAGTAGAATTCAATCTTGACACTGGCTTAGAGCAGGTACAAACTGAGTTCTATGTCGATCCGGTTTTTCATCTCCCTGCTTTGGTGATTGAAGCTGATAATCAACCAGGATTATTCTATAAAGTCATGTACGCCATTTGGCAAGAAGACTTGCTAGTGGTCAATGCTAATTTACTCGTTTGGCGCGGACGTACACGGCTGATTCTCTACTTATTGGGGCCGAATGAAAGCTTAATTCCTGAATATCTAGGCCACAAAATTGCTGAAGGGGTACGACAGAGGTTGCTGGGGAAATAAAAAAAGTTAGGAGTTAGGAGTGAGGAGTTAGGAGTGAGGAGTGAGGAGTGAGGAGTGAGGAGTGAGGAGTGAGGAGTGAGGAGTGAGGAGTGAGCAGTTAAATAAGAGCGTAGGTTAGGGGTTACAAGGCATAGTCAAGCAAAGTTATCCCTAATCTTCTGTACCCTATAACCTTAGGTTAGGAGTTAGAAGTTGTTGATTTTGTAACACCAAACTCCTAACTCTTAACTCCAAACTCCAAACTCCAAACTCCAAACTCCAAACTCCAAACTCCAAACTCCTAACTCTTAACTCCAAACTCCAAACTCCAAACTCCAAACTCCAAACTCCTCACACCTCGTATTTAGTCGCACCCACCCTTAGGGGTACGATATAAGTATGGCAACTATTGAAATCTTGGGCGTTCCACACGCATACGAGCTAACGGCTCCCACTTCCTGCCCCCACGCTTTAGTATTTATCCACGGTTGGCTCAATAGCCGTGGATACTGGCAACCTGTGATTTCCCGCCTATCAGATGATTTGCAGTGCCTGTCCTATGATTTGCGGGGTTTTGGTGAATCCCAGTCCCAGGTAAAAACGGATTTTAGTCGGGCACAAACTTCTGTGAGTCTGACTCCCATCTCCAGTGGTGGGGTAGGTTCACCTTTCGATTCTCTTTATACCCCTGCTGCCTATGCTCAAGATTTAGCAATTCTTCTGGAACAGCTAAATATTACTAGTGCTTGGCTAATTGGTCACTCTTTGGGAGGTACGATCGCTCTATGGGGAGCAGATCGAATACCTGAGTGTGTTAAGGGAGTTATTTGTATCAACGCTGGTGGCGGTATTTACCTCAAAGAAGCTTTTGAGCAGTTTCGCTCAGCAGGTCAGAAATTTTTACAAATTCGTCCGCGTTGGCTATCCCAAGTGCCTTTAATTGATTTGCTATTTACCAGAGCCAGTGTCGCACGTCCTTTAGAGCGCTATTGGGCACGTCAGCGAGTGATTGATTTCGTAGTCGCTGACCCAGAAGCAGCCTTGGGAACTCTGTTAGATTCTACAACTGAAGAAGAAATTAACCGTTTGCCTGAGTTGGTATCTCAACTTAAGCAGCCAGTTTATTTTTTAGCTGGTTCGGAAGACAAAGTTATGGAACCCAAGTATGTTCGCCATCTAGCTAGCTTCCACAGATTATTTCAATACTGTGGTGACAATGTTTTAGAAATTCCTAATTGCGGACACTTGGCTATGTTAGAACAGCCAGATGCAGTAGCCGATTACATCCGGTCGATAGTTAAGAGTGGATAGGACTGGACATGGGGCATGGGGCATGGGGCATGGG
>NZ_JACKZU010000435.1:0-6343 GCF_014222165.1 Nostoc sp. 2RC | reverse complement strand
GGTGGGGAGGTGGGGAGGTGGGGAGTTTTTTTTGATAAGTGATTAGGCGGTTATGATATAACAAATTTTACAAGCTTTGTTAGGGTCTGTCTCCGGCGCTGTACGATCGCCCAAGTGTCTCGAACGGCAAGCGCAATTGCAGATAATTATAAGCGATCGCCATTTTTTCTCTAACCTCCTTCTCTGCTGTTGGGACGATGATATAACCTGATTTGTCATGCCATCATCAGCTATGAAATCAAAGGGCGAGGTTTTTCATGGCATTAGAAGGGGTGATTTTAGATATTGATGGCACGCTGGTTTTAAGTAATGATAGTCATGCAAATTCTTGGGTGGAAGCATTTGCAGGTTATAACTTCGAGGTGCCATTTGAAAAAGTTAGACCGCTTATGGGTATGGGGGGAGACCAACTTATTCCCAAAGTAGTACCAGAATTAAATGGTGAAGAAGGAACTGGTAAAGCGATCGCCGATTTACGCAAACAACTATTATTTGATAAATACATACCGCAAATTACAGCTGCCAAGGGTAGCAGAGAATTAATATTAAAAATGCAAAAATCGGGATTGCATTTGGTTGTTGCCAGTTCAGCCAGTTCTCAAGAACTTGAGATTATGCTCAAAATTGCCCAAGTAGAGGATTTGCTAACAGAAGTCACTACATCCGATGATGCCGAAGCATCTAAACCCGCTCCCGACATTGTACAAGCAGCTTTGAAAAAAGGGCAATTGACACCCGATAAAGTAGTAATGCTAGGAGATTCTCCCTACGATATTGAATCTGCTGGCAAAGCAGGGGTAGGTGTGATTGCTTTACGCTGCGGTGGCTTTAGCGATGAACAACTATCTCAAGCGGTTGCAATTTATGATGACCCACAAAATTTGCTACAGCACTATGACTCTTCTGTTTTAGGTGCAAATTTGGAAGTATGAATTTAGGAGTCAGGAGTCAGAATTGCGATCGCACTTTCTAGAATGATTTTATACCAATTTAATATGAAGACGCATACAAAAACCCCACCCGCGCTAACGCGCACCCTCCCCTTGCCAAGGGGAGGGTTGGGGAGGGGTAAAGTTCTATGCAGCTTCATGAAGAATTGGTATTAGGCGATGTGTAAGTAGAACAGGGTAAATAATTAAAGGTTTGTAGTGAGAACTAAAATTCTCAAAAAAGGACTAAAGTCCTTACTACGAACTAAATCTTATTATCTTTACATTACTGAACATAGTTTGGTTGTTTCAAGTTGTTCTACTTACGGCGTTAAACTACGCTTGTTTGCTGAATTCTGAATTCTGAATTCTGACTCCTGAATTCTGAATTCTGACTCCTGAATTCTGACTCCTGAATTCTGAATTCTTCTAAAATTACACACCCACAGGAGTTTTCACCTTTTGTCGCTGACTGGTTGCAATTAACCACTTACCGCCAGAAGGGCCTAAAGTTATGCCGCGACGCATTGGTTTCACTGGATAATTGTCAACTAATGCTAAATTGATTTGTGATAGCACTGTTGCTAATACTAATTTCATTTCAAACATTGCAAATGCCATACCAATACAGGTACGATTACCGCCACCAAAGGGTAAATATTCATACTGTGAATACTGGCGTTGTAAAAATCGCTCTGGCTTAAACTGATTTGGTTCTGGATATAAATCTTCGCGGTGATGCATTAAATATATAGAACCTGTTAATAATGTCCCCGGTTGGAATTCATAGCCCATAATTTCTATCGGTTTCTTGACTATGCGAGGGATAGTCAGCATGACAATCGGGTAAATGCGGAGTGTCTCTTGGCATACCGCTGTTAGATAAGGTAAGCGAGAAATGTCATTCCAATCAGCATTCTCATTCACATTATCTAACTCAGTGAGCAGCTTTTCTCGTACTTCTGGCAAATGGTGAATCCAATAAATTGCCCATGTCAAAGCTGAAGCGGTGGTTTCGTGACCGGCGACTAACAAAGTCATTAATTCATCGCGCAATTCGACATCAGTCATTGGTTCGCCATTAACATCGCGTGCTGACATCATCAAGGAGAGGATATCGCTACGAGAAGCATCTGGACGATCTCTGCGTTCTTGAATTTCGCTGTAGAGGAGTTCGTCAATTTGTTGCATTTGACGCAAAAATATCCCCCAAGGACTCCAGTTACCCAAATCTACTTGCAGTATGGGAAAAAATGTTATGGAAGCACGCAAGGGAGAACCGGATAACTCCAGAACGGAACGCAACAGTCCTTGCAATTTTGTTAAACGTTCTCCTTGATTTAGACCAAATACAGCTTGGAGAATTACTTTTAGGGAGATTTCCTGCATGGAGTCACGGATAGAAAAAGGTTCGCCAATTTTCCATTTACTGATGATTTCATGAGTGATATTGGTGATAATTTGACCGTAGGCTTTCATGCGATCGCCATGAAAAGGCGGAGTCAATAATCGCCGTTGCCGTTGATGAGATTCACCAGATAACAATATTAATGAGTTTTCACCCAATAAAGGTTGTAAAAGTTGTGCCGAACCTTTAGCGTCTAATTGTTCCAATGAACTGGTAAAAAGCTGCTGGATTGCTTGGGGATTACTAAACAATACTAGTGGTTTACTACTCGTTAGCTGTAGCGAAAAACATTCGCCATACGCCTTTGCAGATGTTTCCATGAGTTTTAAAGGATTAAAAACCCACTGAAGCAGTTGTATAATTTTTGGAATTTGTGGGGTTGCTGGCTGTTTCATGACAAATACTCCGATCCATTTCATTTACAATAACTTAGCAAAACTAAAATTAGAGACTATCGATGGCGACCATCTATTCATGAAAATGAGAAACCCGACTTCATTCAGAAATCGGGTTTCTTAACACTGCAAGTTTTACAAATTAACTAGGATTGTCATACAACAGATTCAAGCTAAGCATACGAGCTTTCACTCAAAGCAAGGTATAAATCCTGTCTTATTTTTGAATTCTGTCATATCTCTCTACTGGGAAAATATTTACAGTCCAACCAACGCAGTTAAATTATTTAATATTAAATTTATTCTGTTAATAAGCTAGGAGAAGTGAGTACGAACACATCCCTACTTCCTTGAGCTTCAATTTCTGGTTTGATAGGACTTGTAAAGTGGAAAAATTCATGGTCATTGACCAATAAAAGTTCTCCAGGATTTAGAACTTTGCTAAACACAGGCTTTTGTTTTTTTGCAGCATATAAATGTGTTTCTCCACCTTGAATATTGTCTCGATCCACAGAGAAAATACCAATAAAATCAGTACCATCTTGATGGATACCTTCAGGTGCAGGGTTACCTAAATTATCAGGCGAACAAATGGTTCTGATTTGATGAACTCCAATTTCTGCTTCTGGATGAAGTTTACAAGAATCATGAAATGCTAAAATCAAATCTCTAAAAATATCAAGTTCAATTAGTGCATCTTCTAATTCTGCAAACTCTCTTTTGATGTCTCCCAATAACGGATTATATTCTTTACTTTGAAAAAGGTAGCCATGAGGTAATTTGATTAATTTATCCTCAGTAACTATGAACCGAGATAATCTTCTGGAACGATAGTTGCCTTTAATATAAGGGTCGATAGGCAGGTTTTGAAAAAATGGCTTAAAACCTTCTACATTAATTGAATTTACTTTTCTTAAAGTAAACAGAAAAGCATATTCTAATTCCCTTGATGTCCATATTTTTTGCATAGGATTTACCTCCTTGCACGTTGAATTTCTCCCGAATTGTTGTTTACTGGGAGGGTTATGACACTTAGTATATGCTACTATTTATTAAACTGTCGTAAATTTGACTACAAAAATTGACAATGTATGGTATTGAAATGATTGTTGAGTGATGACTGATGACTGTTGACTGGGAAAGAAATATTTTATGTAATCATTGTATTATTTATCACGTTAGTATCTATTTTGAATATGGAAAGTGGAATACCTGATACAGATAGATGGGTAGGGGCGTACGGCTGTACGCCCCTACTCAACCATCATCAGTCATCCGTCAACCATCAACCGTTATCCGTCATCAATCAACTCTATTTTCAAGCTACTCTATTGAGTGCAGCTACAAAGTTTGATGATGAGTGATTGGCTTTACCGTTACCCGCCTTTATATTCAGGTATTTTGCTAAAACGCTACAAGCGGTTTTTTGTGGACGTTCAACTGACTTCTGGCGAGATAGTGACAGCACATTGTCCAAATACAGGGCCGATGACTGGAGTATCGACTCCTCTAAGTGCGGTACAGCTTTCTAAAAGTGATAATCCAAAGCGCAAATTGGCTTACACTTTAGAACTAATTCAGGTCAATGACAACGATCCGACTTGGGTGGGTGTGAATACTCTTTTGCCTAATCGGGTGGTAAAGTTAGCTTTGGTAAAACATCTTTTTCCAGAATTGGGTGATTATAACCACATCAAAACTGAGGTGGTTTATGGAGTAGATAACAAAAGTCGAGTAGATTTTTTCTTAACAGGAAATGTTGAGGAACGGCCAATTTATTTAGAAGTAAAAAATACAACTTTCTGTGATGGAAGGTTAGCTTTATTTCCAGATACAGAAACTACCAGAGGACAAAAACACTTGCGGGAATTAATGGCGCTGTTACCTTTAACTCGTGGGGTGATGCTTTATTTTATCAATCGGGGTGATTGTACTGAATTTTCACCTGGCGATCGCACTGACCCAGTATATAGTATGTTATTGCGGCAGGCGATCGCTCTTGGTTTAGAAGTGCTACCTTGCCGTTTTGATATTTCCCCCGAAGGTATCCGTTATTTGGGTTTAGCAAAATTGAAAATGGTTGATGGTTGATGTGGTGTGGCAGTAATCGCTTTTTCCCTAACAACTAAAGCTATTGCTAATAATCGTTAATTAGCAATCACTTCAAGTAACACAAAAAGCGTTATAAATCTATATCAAGATAGTAAAGCATTACTTCGTATGGTGTTAGTTTCAGTACCTCAGAAGCATTCATAATCTTGTCAATCCAAAAGCTAACTACATCTCTAACAATCGCGTGAGCTAATGGTTTGTTAAAAGCTTGACCTGGATGAGATTGTCGCCAATACCACTCTAACCTTGAGGTTAAAGCTCCTCCTAATGTTAGTAACTGACCTGGTATAGCAATAATATCAAGTCGTGCAATAGCTTGCATAAGTTTTATGCCTTCTTGGGAAGGAGGTATAGCAAGGTTGTGTGCTAATAATAAAAAAGTTCCTGGAGGAATAATTTGCCAATTGGAGTTTTCTAATTCCTCTCCAACAGTTGTTGTTACTATTATTCCTCCTTGTCTTAAACAAGTATCTGTAAATTTACCTCTTTGAGAAGGTAGCACAGTGATGTTACTAAACTGTGTAGAATTAGGAAAATTATCAGTTTCATATGCTAAATCACAAACTGCAATATTATTGAATTCTTTTCTTAAAAAATATCTAAGCATATCACTGCCCAGTTCACCAGCAGAACCTATTAAGGTCAAATTAGTTTCTTTTTGCTTAGATATCTCTGTTTGTTCAAACGCTGTGATTATTCCTGTTGTGGTATATGAAGACTTTCCCCCACATCCACCATCTTTAGCACTAACACCTAATACATGAGGAGTAAATTTTGCCAATGTATCTGAAAGGTCTGCAAAACGTCCAAAATCAGGTGTTAATTTAATTCTTCCATTTTCTTTGTTAAGTACTTGTCCAATTGACTGAAATATCTTTGAAATTACTGCATTAAATTCAATACGATCTCGATTATTTAAAATAGTAGCAATTTCTTGATTTCTGGGTTTGATAATGCAGCGAGCGCCACCAACTATGCTTTCTATAAATCCTTTTGGTAATTGTTCAACGTAACTAGATAATAAATTATTTCTAATCGCAATATTAATTAATTGATTTTTTATCTTACTTTCATAGAACATTAACCTTTTGAGAGCCGTATCAATTTGTGAAAGCTCAGCATCCCAACTAACTATCCTCGTACCACCATAGAAATAGTCAGCATCAGGTTGTTTATCACACGTAATGTAAATGTCCGCATAATCATGAACAATCTCAATTACTTCTGCTTTTTCAGATGATTTTATATTCATAAACTACAATGGTATATTTTATACCAGCTCGATAGAATTTAAGTATTAATACATAATCCAGCAAAAAAGCTACCATCATCAAACAAAAAGTTATTTATACAAATTGTTTAACTTAGGCACATTGGTGCTGTACAGTAATATTTTAAATATTAAATATTAGTATGTAAAGTCTCATGCATTAAAAATATCTTTCTTGCCTATAAAAATATTTTTATGTTTGCATATATATTTATTCCCTATGTATATG
>NZ_JACKZU010000434.1:0-6348 GCF_014222165.1 Nostoc sp. 2RC | reverse complement strand
CCATTGAATATTAACTATTGACTATTTATTCTCTCAGTAGCTTTGGTAATGAAATCTTTTTATCGTCTTTTACTAGGCTTATGTGGTTACTCTATATTTCCACTAGTGCATGGTATTTTTGCTGCATCGCCTAGTTTGGCAGCGGAAAAAGTTGTTGTTAGATACGGTTTATTTGAACAAGCGATCGCTGTGGCAGATATACGCAACTATAGCGAGACGCAAAAGGTTTCTGCTAATTTGCAAACTATTTTAGGTCGTCTCAGTGCTGAAGAGAAACAAAAGTTTCAATATGCGCTGCAAGTGAAGATGTTGCTTGATATTGTGGCTTTAGACAAATTGGTAAATACACCAACTGGCAAACAAATTTTATCTTTTGTTTCCCAAACTATCGCCCGTCGGGATGAAGCCAATATCCAAGCGCTACGATCTGCTATTATTTTGGGGGCGAAATCCCCAGAAGGTTTGGGTATCCTCACATTTTTAGAAGCATATCCCAGTGAAGAAATAGTAATTGATGTGTCAAAAATTTCCCGAATAGTCGGTTTGGCAAGTTCATCTTCTGGTTCTGCTGATGCGCCGCCGAAGGATGATGTAATTTCTTCGCCTTTAGGTAAAATTGCACTGCAATATCAAACGATAGCTGCCCAAGATAAACAATTTTCAGGT
Source organism: Nostoc sp. 2RC (assembly GCF_014222165.1). Lineage (NCBI taxonomy): Bacteria > Bacillati > Cyanobacteriota > Cyanophyceae > Nostocales > Nostocaceae > Nostoc > Nostoc sp. 2RC. The sequence goes on along the minus strand of NZ_JACKZU010000434.1, from coordinate 5,682 downwards.
TGTTTATTTGGGGATTCCATTTCGGCTGGAATTGGCAATACTCTTGGCAATGGTACTTTTAATTTCGGCTTAAATGGCTTAAGTACAATTTCATTAATAGAACAACTGAAAACTTTAATTCCTACTAAGGTGAAATGCGAAAAAGCTATTATTGCCGTAGGAGGTAATGATGCTTTGTATGGGATTAATGATGAGTTGTTTACCAAGAATCTGCAAGAGGCGATCGCACTGGTTCGCACAATGGGAACTAAAGAGGTTTTTCTGATTCCAGCTTTTTATTCAACAGTTGAGGCTAGCTCAGATCCAACTGTTGCCGCACCCAATTCTAGAGTCGAACAAATTAATGTTCTCATTAATAAAGTTGCAGAAACAGAAAAAATCCCAGTTGCCACATCAGGAGTAGCACCATTGTATGAGAATAACGTTCTCAAAAAAGATTTTACCAGTGATGGCGATCATCTAAACGCAGAAGGGCTAAAAATTTATCGGGAAGCATTGTTAAAAATTTTAGGCAAGTAATATGAAAAGCGATGGCAGTTGAATTTTTTTCATAAAAAATAACTGCCATCGATTTGTTATAATTATTTTCTAAAATTTAACTACAGCAGATAATCGCTCCAAAAGCCTTATTAGGGACTTGCAAGGAAAAAAATATTCCACAGAAGATTGTTAACTGTTGAACGCCACTTGCTCCATTTGGGGAAACCCCAAGACCACGGTGGCTGCGGTTCACAGTCAACAGTCAACAGTCAACGACCCCAACCGAAATAATTTATTTTTTGGATTTGCCTTATGTTTCATTTTTTGAATTTTGAATTTTGAATTGATATAATACTTTCATGCGCCGAGACTCAATCTTTTACAAACTATTTCAACAATCACCCAGTTTGTTATTTGAATTATTGACAAATAGACCAATAAATGCAGAAAATTATCGATTTGATTCAGTGGCTGTCAAAGAACCAAAATTTGAAATAGACGGGGTATTTTTACCACCAGAAAATCAAGGTGCTGGGGTTGTTTATTTTTGTGAAGTGCAGTTTCAAAAAGATGAACAACTATATGAAAGGGTATTTGCCGAATCATCTTTATATTTCTATCGCAACAGCGCCAGATTTAGCGATTGGCAAGCAGTAATTATTTATCCATCCCGTAATATAGAACAAACTAATATTTATCCTCATAGGGGATTACTGAATAGTAATCAAGTACATCGAGTGTATTTAGATGAATTGGGAGATATTCGCCAATTACCTGTATCGCTAGCGCTGATGGTGTTAACTACATTGGATGATGAACTTGCACCACAAGAAGCAAGATATTTGCTTGAACGTTCTTCAGTTGAACAGCCTGAAACTTCAAATAACGCCATAATTGACTTAGTGACTACAATAATGGTGTACAAATTTGAACAATTAAGTCGTAAGGAGGTTGAATCGATGTTAGGAATAACACTCAAAGAAACGCGAGTTTACAGAGAAATCAAAGAAGAGGGACGAGAACAAGGACTAGAACAAGGAAGAGAACAAGGACTAGAACAAGGACGAGAACAAGGAAGAGAAGCGGAAGCGCGATCGCTCATTTTTCGTCTACTAACAAAACGCGTAGGAGAACTACCTCAACAACTGCGTCAACGTATTGAAACTCTCTCTCTCCAACAATTAGAAAATCTGGGTGAAGCATTGTTAGATTTTACTAGTATGGCTGATTTACAAGCTTGGTTAGAAGCACTTGAGGGTTAAACAATCAAAAAAATGCGACTGAAAGAAACGCGAATTTAGAGAGAAATCAAAGAAGAGGGACGAGAAGCAAAAGCGCGATCGCTCATTTTTCGTCTACTCACAAAACGTGTGGGAGAACTACCTCAACAACTGCGTCAACGTATTGAAAGTCTCTCTCTCCAACAATTAGAAAATCTGGGTGAAGCGCTGTTAGATTTTATTAGTATGGCTGATTTACAAGCTTAGCTTTCAGCATAACTATCAAAATAGTTTAAGGCATAAAACTATTAACCCTAGTAAACATTCGCTCTATTTTCCAACTGGTTATTGAAGGGAATGTTATTTTAAATAAATGAGCAAATTCAATCCGGGAATTGTGCGCGAAAGTGTCCACAAAACTAGGGTAATATACATTAAACCCAAACTCCATTGATACCAAGCAAGTGCAGAAATAATACCAGGTAAATGTTCGTCTCGCAACCGGATATCGTTAAATCCTAACTTCACTAAATTATTGAGACTAAAATCATAATAATTAAGCCAATTCCAACGGCGATCGCACAATAATGGCATATACCTTTCACGAAATGTCTGATTTCTAGGAATTACCGGCAAACGTCCAATTAACAATCGTAATTGTCTAAATGTTCCGTCCTCTGTAAAGTACGAAATATCCAATAAATCATGATAACGACCTTGTTGGTAAAGTCGAATTAATAAACTCACGGGAACCGGAAGAATAATTATTAAAAGACAACCCAATGTAAACCAAGGTTGTTCTGCATTGCGAAAAATAGCTAATAAGCTCAAGAATTCTAAAAAGCTAAAACTGATTAATATAGAAATGGTTTCGTAGGATGTGGGAATAATTGGTATCGGAAGCAAACGACGACATCGATCCACTAGCCAAAATAGCAAACCGAAGTAAGCGATCGCTACTCCTCCCACACCAAATACTAACCAAAAATTTGTGCCATAACCACTCAACAATAAGAGTACACTTAATGCCAACCAACCCCAAGCTTGAAGTAACCATGTAGCGATTGAAAGGGGTTCGCCAACAGTCAAGCGATCGCTTAATTTTGTGTATGTTTCTAAACTGATTTCTGCTAAAGTAAGTAACTCTGTAATATTGCGGAATGGCTTTAGCAGACGACGTTTGACAATGGCTTGCGACTGACTTGTAGAAAAACCCAATTTCATCAAATTTTTAATAGTTGCGCCATTGATATTTGTAGCCATCAATCTGCGGCTTAATTCTATTAATCTTAATCGTTGTTTTGTGTACTCTAAATCATTAGCATCTGCAACTTGCTGTTGTTGACGAAAATTTTGCCCCAAATTTCGCAAGATATTTTGATTTCCTTGGAATGCCGGTACATAAAACATCTTGCCAATTTCGCCAGGATTACCTAAAATTTTTGCTTGATTAGAATTAAAAGTCAAACCAGAAACATTTAAAAAAGCTTGCTTGGTAAATCTAGCATCACTAAAGTCTGCTTGGTTAAGAATACTCGCACCTTGGAAATTGACCGATTGGTTAAAATCCGCTTCTCGAAATATCACAGCTTGTTCAAAACTTGTCTCTTGTAATAAAATAATCTGATTAAAATTACCTTTATTAAACTGTACTTGATTGGCAAAACGCACATGAGAAAAATCAACATTTTCCTGCCATTGCACGCTATTGAATTTAGCTAATTGCTTAAAGCTTGCTTGATTGAAGTTGACATTTTTTTCAAATATACTACCTTGAAAATCAACAATTTCCTGAAATTGAATTTGTTTAAAATTAGCTTTATCAAAAAAAATACCACCAAAAAAATTACTCGGTTGTCGAAAGCTTGCATTGCTAAAATTTACAGGGCGAGCAAATCTCGTTTCAGTCCAATTTGTGGCTTGGACAAAGGTAGCGTTTTGGGCGTCTACAGACTGAAGAAAAAATGTATGAGAAAAATTTACTTCTCCATTGAAGCGAGTTTGCGCCAGTATCAAAGCACCACGAAAAACGGTAATTTCTCCTGATTGATTTGACTCTGTTGCCAAAAGCGATCGACAATCTTTAGAATTTGGTAAAGCTATTGCTAGAGATTCCAAACAAACAAAGCGTAAACGTTCTAATTCTTCTTGTTCAGTAGCAGTAAAAATCGGAGCGATCGCTTGAGCATACAAAGGTGTTCTTAAACCCAAATCACTACCGACAAAATCTCCTAAAACCAAAGCATAACTTAAATCTAAACCTAGAGGTTTTGCACCCAATTCTTTACGTAGCAATTGGTAAAAACCATCGCGAAAACTAGCATTTTCTGGGCGTAAATCAATCGTCATTTTCTGCAAATCCACCGTCAAACTACCTTCGCGGAGTATGGGTGTACGCAGTCTCTCTTGTAATAATTCTAGAGTTAAAAGTGTACGTTCTGGTTGTGGTGCTGCCCAAATAGGTAACGGTAGCAAGAGAACAATAAATAAAACACAAAGAAACGCCAAGGAAAACGTACAGGAACACACAGAAAAAACTTTGCGTACCTTTGCGTTTAACCTCTGCGTGCCTCTGCGTTTAAAAAATAATTTATGCAAGCTCTATCATCAATCTCTAATTAGCAAAACAATTTTACCCGTTACAGAACCACTTTCAAGTAATTGGTGAGCTTTAGCAGCTTCTTCTAAAGGAAACTTGTGGCTAACATGAATTTTTAACTTACCTTCATCGATCCAAGTGGCAGATTGTTCGAGAATTTCTGCATGATGCTGGAGACTTTCTTCTAATCCCAGCAATGCTGGCGTCAGCATTAATTCTAAGCCGATGCGGAGATTGCGTAATCTAGCAGTTTTCCAAACAGTATTGGCATCTGGTTCCAGAATCGTCACAATATCACCATACACACGGACTGCGGGGAAAGTTTTCTCAAAGATTTTGCCGCCTACGGTATCAAAGGCCAACTCTACACCTTCGCCATTAGTCCAATCTAATACCGCTTCTACAAAGTCAGTTTGTTTGTATAAAATTGTGTGGTCAGCACCTAATTCTTTGACAAAACTAGCTTTTTCCTGAGAACCTACAGTAGTAGAAACACTAGCACCTTTGAGTTTTGCTAATTGAATTGCTACATGTCCCACACCACCAGCCCCGGCATGAATCAGAACTCGTTCCCCAGGTTCCAATCGTCCGCGTTCGTATAAAGCTTCCCAAGCTGTGATTAAAACTAAAGGTGCTGCTGCTGCTTCAGCAAAGGAAATAGACGCGGGTTTACGTGCTACAAACCGTTCATCCACAACGGTATATTCCGCATAATTGCCTTGGTGTGCCCCCAAGCCGCCATAGCAAAAATATACCTCATCACCTGGGCGAAAACGTTGTACACCAGCACCCACAGCTTCCACAATCCCTGCACCATCACATCCTAGAATAGTTGGCAGGCGATCGCTATAAAAAGTGCCTCGGCTACGAAGTTTGGTATCAATGGGGTTAACACCAGCCGCCACTAAGCTGATTAAAAGTTCCGTATTTCCCACCGGAACAGTAGGGTTTGGCACGTCCTGTACTTGCAGAACTTCGGGCGCGCCAGCTGCTGTCATCAAGACTGCTTTCATGATTCTTTCCTCCTGGCTTTAGATGCACGTTTATTTGCAACTTTACCACCCCTTCTTACGAGAGGCTACGCCAACGGGGTGGGAGTAGGCAGTGTACGGTTCGGGGAAAGGGGAAGGGGGAAAGGTTTCAAATACATCCTTTACCCTTTACCCCTTAACCTTTTCCCAGACCACAAGGGAAGTTCATACTGCTTATCCGAACCATATTGGCGTCACAACCACCTGTGTCAACTTAACGTGAAACCCTTGCCAAAACATGATTTGAAATTTTCTCGCTTACCATCACGATGCGCGTCACCCCACCCCGGTTTTGTCTAAAGCCAAAACCTCCCCTCCCCGCAGGCGGGGAGGGGATTGAGGGGTGGGGTAA
>NZ_JACKZU010000433.1:0-6391 GCF_014222165.1 Nostoc sp. 2RC | reverse complement strand
CCCCGTGTCCCCGCGTCCCCGCATCTTTCTAACGAGTTGAGTTATGCAATTTAAAAGCCCATCAGCTGATTAATTCTCTAAGTTCCATCCCACAGCTGCTGCTACTTGTTGAGCTAATTCTAAGGGATTGAAGGGTTTGGCGATCGCACCATTCATTCCTATTTGAGCATAGCGACGGCGATCGGAAGCCTGGATTTTAGCAGTTAATAAAATTACCGGAATTGCCTTGGTTAGGGGATTTGCTTGTAATTTTTCAAAGGTGGCAATACCATCCATATCTGGCATCATTACATCCAGTAAAATCGCATCTGGCTGGTAAGTTTCGGCTTTAATTATACCCTCCTTACCAGAACCAGCTGTCTCCACTTTCCAACCTGCCACTGTTTCTAAGCAAATCTTGGCAACTTCTTGAATATACTGTTCGTTATCAACCACTAGAATTCGCTTCATTGATATCATCGCTATCCTCTTTTTGGTTGTGAGTAACTCGTTGAAGTAACTCCATCACCCGTTGTTCAAATTCCTCAGTAGTAACGCGCCCCTTGGTCAAAAATTCTGTATGCCCTAACTTCAGTCGATTGTGTTCGGATTCATCCAAATCCTTAGCTGAGTATACTAGCACAGGAGTATTACACAGATGATTATGCTGTTGTAGCCAATCCACCACTGCAAAACCATCACTCTCTGGCAAGATTAAATCAAGAATCATTAAGTCAGGATTCACTTCTTGACTCAGTCGGATAGCTTCCCGTCCAGTTTTGGCTAAAAAGGTTTCAATTTTGTGCCTTTCAAATAAAGTGATCAGCAGTTGAGCTAAATCGGTATCGTCTTCAACAATCAAAACACGGATTCCCTCGGAAGATTCTGCTAACACTTGTCTGACTGACTCTAATAGATGATTGTCTGCAAATGTTTTATTTACTGAATGCAATTGGTTACTTTTATCTCTTTTTGCGGAAGTCCGAATTAACGGCAGAGTAATGTAAAAAGTGCTACCTTCTCCTAGTACACTTTCAGCCCAAATACGTCCACCATGCTGCTGCATAATGCTTTTACAAATTGCTAAGCCCAAACCAGTACCGTCATGATTGCGGGAATCAGAAGAGTCAACTTGTTGAAACCGCTCAAAGATACTCTCAAGTTTGTCAGCTGGAATACCGCGTCCAGCGTCTTTGACTTTTAACAAAACTTCGTCACCTTGTTGTTGGACTTCTAAGCAAACTGTAGACCCAGGACAGGAAAATTTAATGGCATTACTTAATAAGTTGGTTAAAGTTTGAACAATGCGATCGCAATCTGCCCATACTTGACCAGAGACATCGGAAATCACTAGCTTTACTCCTGCTTTATCAGCTAAAGGCTGCATGACATTTACTGCTTCAGTGATGATGTCAACGATATTGCAGATTGCTCGTTCCATTTTCGTCTTACCCGACTCAATGCGTTCAATATCGAGGATGTCATTGATTAAGCGTACTAAACGTTCAGTGCTATCAGTAGCAATTTGCAACAAGCGTTTTCCCTGTTCTGAATCCGTTGGTAACAAACCACTAGCTAGCATTCCCAGAGAACCATGAATTGAAGTTAAAGGGGTGCGTAGTTCGTGGCTGACAACAGAGATAAACTCATCTTTCATCCGTTCGATTTGCTTTCGCTCAGTTATATCACGTAATATAACTGTGTAAAATATTTCTTCATTCATATCGATTTTGGAGATGGAAGCCTCTGCTGGAAATTCACTACCATCCTTGCAGCGACCATATATTTCCCGGCGTTCTCCCATACGGCGGGCAAGATTAGGAGATTTACCAAAGTCCACCACATGGTGATGATGTACGTCGTAAAAGCGCGATGGCAACAGTAAGTCAAGCTTTTGTCCAATTACTTCCTGAGCAGAGTAGCCAAAAATTCTCTCTGCTCCTTGATTAAACAACGTGATGCATTGAAAACCATTGATAGAAATAATTGCATCATCCGCGATGTCTAAAATTCGGGCAAATCGAGCTTGAGAAAAACGTAATTCTTCCTGTGTCCGCTGAAGTTCATCGAGTTGTGACTGCAACTGTTGATTCAGGGTAATTAACTCAGCAGTGCGTTCTGCTACTCTTAATTCCAGTTCGTTGATGGCTTGGAGATTGGGGACTGTTGACTGTTGACTGTTGACTGTTGACGGATACTGGGGAAGTTGTAGTAATTCTTTTCCTTCTGCTCGCCATCTTTGTTTTTTCCCTGCTTCATTGCTTTGGGCTACGCGTTGCAGCAATTTTACCCGTTCTAAACGATTAACAATTCTGGTTACTAATTCTGGCCCGATAATGGGCTTGCTCACAAAGTCATCAGCACCGATGCTAAATACTTCATTGACTATTTCGGCATCGTTATGCACTGTGAGAAAGAGGATTGGTAACTCACTCCAGCGTGAATCGTTGCGTACTATCTGACAAAGTTCAATACCATTAATAAATGGTAGTTCCACATCTAAAACCAGTAAATCTGGTGCAACTGCTTCCAAGGTTTGCCAAAACTGACGCGGATCTTCAAGAGCAATGGCTTTGAGTCCCCAAGGAGTAAGTAAGCTTTGCAAAAATGCTTGAATTTGGGGATCGTCGTCCACAATCAATACTTTGGTTTCTGTGTTGGAGGGATTTAGTGGCGTAGGGGTTGCGGTTATTGATGCAGATTTTAGCGCTGCATTTTTTTCCTGAATTTCCCGACGCAAAAATTTTACCCAAGTTTGGAGGTTGTTGATTTGAGACGTACTCAAAGTTTGACCACAACTGAGTAACAACTCGATATTCCGCGCCCATTTTGAGCTAAGAGTCAAGCCAAAAGTACCTAACGAACCTGCCAAGGTATGCGCTTCTTTAGTTGCAAGGCTTTGAAGTTCAGGTTTGAGATTATTTTGGCATAAAGCAGCGATCGCTTGCTCCAACACCTTTACCTGCTCCTCCACCCGTCCTTGATAACGTTGCCAAATTTCGGCAACTTGCATTAGTGTTTGCTGTTGTGATTGGGCATTGGCTCCAGCTTTCTCCCTTGTCTCCCCTACCTCTTCCAGTGGTTTCAAACGATAACCGATACCATAAACTGTTTCAATGAAGTCGCTGGGCGCTCCTACAGCTTTGAGTTTGTGTCGTAATCCTTTGATATGGGTGCGAACAGCTTCTTCTTGTGGAGTATCTTCATAAGACCAAAGATGTTCTAATATCATGCCGCAGCTAAACACTCGCTGAGTATTTCGCAAGAATAGTTCTAAGAGAGAATACTCTTTTGGGGTGAGTGGCAACAGATTCCCTGCATAATTAACTTCACAGCTGCTGGGGTCTAAGCGCAAGTTACCACGCTCTAGGATGGGTTGCAAGGTTATGCTTCCACGACGCAATAACGCCCTGACGCGAGCAACTAATTCTTCTTGGTCAAAGGGTTTAACTACATAATCATCTGCCCCTGCATCTAATCCGATGGCTTTTTCATGACCGCTATCACACCCTGTCAATAATAATATTGGCACTTGCAGACCATGAGACCGAATCTGTCGGCAAAGGCTAATGCCATCCAACTTGGGCAACATGACATCTAAGAGGATTAAATCAAAATCACAACTTTGAATGAAATCCCAAGCAATGTCACCATCAGCTGCAACTTCAACAGCATAGTTTTGGTTAGTCAAAACTGAGGTGAGTAAATAAGCATTTAACTCATCATCTTCTACAATTAAAATTTTCATTTTAAATGCTTTTCAAATAGAACAAGTAACCAGCAAAATTTAAATCACGACTTGCAAGTAAAAAAATATTCCATAGTATACTGTTGACTGTTAATAGTCAACGCTGTAAGTTCCCATAGCCAAATAATTAATATCAACGTTGAATTTTAAAGCATTTTCTAGAAATTTGCTCTTTTAGGTCAATACTCATTCATAAATATCAATATTGATTGATTTTTACTTGAATCTTTTCCACTTGCTTGGCAAGCTGCAAATACAATACCTACAATGAATGTTTCCTTAAGGTTAACTTCATCATCACCTCTGGATTATTCTACTGTAATTCTATTTTAGAAAATACCTGATTAAGCAGGGGCATACCCTACAGCGTATTTCTCTATTGTCAAAATTTTGAGGTTTGGTGATTGCCTATGGTGAAAATAAATTGGTGAAAGAGCGAAATTCAACACCAAAATCATCTTTAATCTACAGTTTGAAGTGTTAAACCTCAGGTAGGAATTATTGATTAAGTATTTATCTTAATTGCATACAAGTATATATCTTATGGTAGATGACAGGCAAACAAAAATAAATTTCATCTTCAAATTACTTAACCAGCTTTGGAGTCATAAAACTCTGAATACGCTACAACAGAAAAAAGCCTCTGCTAAACCTGTGAAAAAAAGAGTAACCCTCACCTTCCCTAAACGTGCCGTACAAATGCCAGTAACCTACGTACTGGCTAAAGAGTTTAATGTCGCTGCCAATATTATCCGCGCCCAAGTTGCCCCAAATCAAATTGGCAAATTAGTATTAGAACTATCGGGAGACATCGATCAATTAGATGCGGCTATCGAGTGGATGCGATCGCGCCATGTTAATGTTTCTCATTCCTTAGGGGAAATTGCCATCGATCCAGATGTGTGTGTCCACTGTGGCTTATGTACTGGGGTTTGTCCTACAGAAGCCCTCAGTCTCAGCCCAGAGACATATAAGTTAACCTTCACGCGATCGCGTTGTATTGTCTGCGAACAATGTATTCCCACCTGTCCCGTACAAGCAATTTCTACCAACCTTTAACAATCTGACATTAGCGATCGTATATTTTTTTGTGTTGGCTGTTGACAGTTGACGGTTGACAGTTAACAGTCAATAGTACTTGGGAAGCAACTGTGCAATTTAAAAGCCCAATTAGCTTAGAGGTTATTTATAAAGTGAAAATAAAATTAACGTAGGGTGTGTTAGGCGCATATTTTCGATATGATCGGTCACGAAATAACTATCTTAGCGCCTAACGCACCGCCGCATGGATGGATGCTGCGTTACGGCTCAATTTCATTGTCACTAAGTCTCAAATCCTTTGATAGCCGTAATACACCCTACTTAAGATTTACTTTATAAATGGTCTCTTAGCAATCCTAATTTATTACTTATTCCCTTCCTCCACAACTAAGTTCACAAATCAAATAAGATCGCTACTCAAACCAAACACATCTCCTATGACACCGCCATCACCAACCAGTCTAGTTTTTGCCGGAGAGTCATAAACCACTAGTAGCGAAGGTATGCCAATGACATCCTGAAAAAGCGTAATTCCTTCAGCACGATCTTCTCGATTTCCGTAGGGAATATCTCTGACAAAATCTGGATTAATGAAGGCGTTTTGTTGCAGATTTACAGCATTTTTCCAGCGATAAACTTGTATGGCCCCATCTAAATCCATTGTTGGGCCGGCTAAAATTAACAAGTCTTGTCCATCTAGGCACAAATCCCGAATTCCCAAACCATTTAACCAAATGAAATACTTTTTATATAGTTCCTGGGTTTCTCCAATTTGCTTTAATTTCATCAGTCCAGGACTAGAATCTTCTAATTCGATTTCCACTACCATAGCCCAACCCCGCAATACAGGGCCGCGCAAACCAAGAAAAATACGGTTTTGATAAGTGACAATACCTTCAATATCAAAGCCATTATCTTTCCCTGGAATTGCTGCTTTGATAAATGACCCTAAATGAGAGTCTTCTAGCAAAGCTGCCATCAGTAAGTTACCTTGACTCGTAACCTCTAATTTAGCAGCATTTAACTGCACATCTGGCTTTTGGGGGTGTGGGCAAGATGAGAATAACTTGCCATCAATTAAAGGAATCCGTCCTAAGAGGTAACGGTTGGGTTCTGATTCAATTTTTGCTAATCTTTTAAGGTTTTTTGTATCAATTTTGTCAGGTTTTGGCTTTTTGCGTTTGTAGCTGTGAGAACCAACAAACCATAAGTAATAATTGCTGTAAGCGAGTCCTTCTATATCAATTTCTTGGTCTTCTGGTGCAGGCAAACTGATAAATTCTGCTACTCTAAATTGTTGATGGTCTGTAAATTTATCAGCATCAACTAAAGATAAACGTTCAATTGTTGAACTTTCATCTGACCCCAACCATAAATACTTCTGATGTGTTAATACCACCGCCGACAACTCTTGTCTATGTTCTTGAAAATTATCTACAAAAGTCAATAAAACTTGATTAAGCAGTTGTGAATTTGACATTTTCAACCATCTACAGAGTTGCAACAATATCCATTTTGTTACTATAATATAAGACCTAACATCAAATAAATAATTTCAAAATCTTTATTAATATAAAATCATATAGCAATCAATCCTATTTCAGTTGTGAACAATATTGGTGT
>NZ_JACKZU010000432.1:0-6456 GCF_014222165.1 Nostoc sp. 2RC | reverse complement strand
CCCATTTCCCCATCTCCCCAATCCCCACTATGGCAAAAATTTTCGCAGTTCATCCGGATAATCCTCAAATTCGTCGAATAGAGGAGATAAAGTCAGCGCTCTCTAGTGGTGCTGTCATGCTTTACCCTACTGATACAGTCTATGCCATCGGTTGTGATTTGAATGCCAAGTCGGCGGTAGAACGAGTGCGGCAAATTAAGCAGCTAGCAAATGATAAACCACTGACATTTTTATGTCCCTCGCTTTCAAATGTGGCGACTTATGCCTTCGTAAGTGACACAGCCTATCGGATTATGAAGCGCTTAATTCCAGGTACATACACGTTTTTGCTACCAGCTACTAAGTTAGTACCGCGATTGGTGCAAAGTCCCAAGCGCAAAACTACGGGAATTAGAGTCCCAAACCATACTGTCTGTTTGGCTCTGCTGGAAGCCTTGGGCAATCCAATTATCTCAACTTCCGCACACGTGCCACCAGATGAACCAGATAATGGCTTGGTTCGCATCGATCCAGAGACGATTCAATCACGGGTAGAGCTGTTTGACCGTTTGGACAAATTCGTAGACATAATTGTAGATGCGGGCGAAGAACCTAAGTACGAAGTGTCTACAATTTTGGATTTAACGGGAGATGAAGCAGTAATTATACGGAGGGGATTAGGTTGGGAAGCAGCAGCAGCATGGGTATAAGGATTAAATTTCATCAGCGCACTTGTTAGTTTCGGAAATAGTGATTTAAATGACTCCAGTTTTTAAATTGTCATAATTAAAGGCGATTGCAGTGGGTATAACAGGATGGTGGCAACACTCTCTAGAGCAAGGCATTTAACAAATTTGCAGAAATGCTGCGTATCCATTTACTAGCATTAGTGTGGTGGTTTGTGGAAGAACCGACACATTGTCACAACTATAATTCTTTCGTATTTCCTACAGTTTTAAATATGAGCTTTAGATGTGAGCATTACATGGGGCAAGCGTTGATGGATGAATGCCCAAAGATTCTCCAGTCAAAACTAGCCTCTATCGCTGTGTCTGCGTTGTAATTACGGTGCAATACTACTCCCTGGAAAATTCATGAAAGCTAATGTCGCCAATCTACCAAACTCTACACCAGTTTTTGATAACCATGTTTCTGGCGAAGAATTGCCAGCTAGCAGCAGTGATACCTTAGTTCAATTGCTGTGTGAGGAAATGCAAGGACAAGTGAAAGCAGCACCCAGGTGCGTGCAAGCTTTAGCAAAGCGCATCGTTAAGGAAGTAGAACGCATTTGCGATAAAAGCTCGCGTATCCAAACATCTGGACAAATTCAGTCTTGGCAAATGACTTTGGCAAGACACCGGATGCAAAAGTGCTTGCGTTACTACCAACTCGGTTCCAAACAAGGACGGGTGGAATTACATAGCAATTTGGGCGCGATGGTTTACCGCCATGTAACTATATCCGGCTCGGAGTTGGGTTTTGACGCTCGTTACAGCTTAATTGAAGATTTTTTACAAGCATTTTATATTGAAGCGATTAAAGCTTTCCGCCGCGAAAACGAATTACCTGAGGATCACACGCCGCGTACTCAGCTGCAATTAGCTGAATATATGGCGTTTACAGAACAGTACGCCAAACGTCGCATCAATTTACCTGGCGGTGCAAATCAGCAATTAATTATTCTACGGGCCCAGGGTTTTGCTCGTCGTCAGCCCCAAGAAACTACTGTGGATATTGAAATGGCGGTGGAGTCTGCTAAGGGTGAAGAAGCAGAATCTTATCAACGGAATTCGGCGGTACAACAATTGCGATCGCAAATGATTGCCAAAGCCAGTTTCGATCCATCAGAAGAATCAGAACGCGATCGCGTCATTGCTGAATTGATGAAATACTTAGAGTCCCAAGGTCAATCTGACTGTATGGACTATTTAAGCCTGAAACTCCAAGACCTTTCTGCACCAGAAATTGACCAAATTCTCGGTTTAACCAGTCGTCAGCGCGATTATCTGCAACAAAGGTTTAAATATCACGTAGAAAAGTTTGCCAAGCAACATCATTGGCAATTGGTACATCAATGGTTGGGCGCAGGTTTGGAGCAAAAGTTGGGTTTATCTTCCCAACAATGGGAAATTTTTATCGGTCAACTTACAGAACAACAACAGCAAATTTTACAACTCAAAACTGCACGGGAAAGCGACCAAGCGATCGCCAAAGCCATCAAATGCACCCCCAAACAAGTACAAAAGCGCTGGACTCAATTATTAGAAATAGCATGGGCTATCCGCAACGGTAATACTCAAGCGCACACGGGTTGACGCCCAAGGGAAAATTACTAAAATTTATCTAACCTAAATTTAAGTTATTACAAATATTGTTATTAATACATTTGTATTTTTAGTACAAAAATACCATTTTTTTGTACTTTAAACAAAAATTTATATTTAGTCACTGACCATTTATTACTGCTTCTATGGAATCCTAGAAGAAGCAGTACTTTTGGCAGAGGAATTTAGGATGGCTCTGACTCAAGGTGGGCGGGCAAATAAGGCAGGGAGAATTTTAGAAATTAATGTAGAAGCAATTTTAAATGGGCATAATTATTTCCAAGTCGGGAATTATGTCTCCAAAGAAATTGTATTAAATGCGGCTTTATTACCAAAACGCTATGGTAAAGAAGTTTATATTGGTACTGGAATTTATCATACCGATTTAAAGGTTGACTTTTATGTTGTCGGCTTACCTGCAATGCCATCTGGTTTGATTATCGAGTGCAAATGGCAAGAAAGTCCTGGTTCGGTGGATGAAAAGTTTCCTTATTTAAATATGAACATTCAGGATTATTACCCTGCACCGACTATCGTCATACTAGGTGGCGAAGGAATGCGAGAAGGTGCAAGTAAATGGCTAAAAGCAAGAGTTAATGATAACCACAATTTATTAGCAGTTTATAGCTTAGACAGATTCATTGCTTGGGCGAATAAAAATCTTTAGAAGCAGTCAGGAGTCAGGAGTCAGAATTCAGAATTCAGGAGTCAGAATTCAGGAGTCAGGAGTCAGAATTCAGAATTCAGAATTCAGGAGTCAGAATCTGATATTTGTTTAGATTAAGATATGACACTTTATTAGACAAGAGTGCAAAAGTGCTTTTTGCACTCTTGTGGATAAAGGGAAAATACCAAACCTTTTCCCGATTTCTCTAATAAGTCTACTATTGATAATTAAATATTATTTTCATTTATTCACTTGCCAGTTATGTAAAATTTTTGCTAATTTCTGAATTCTGACTACTGAATTCTTAATTATCAAAAGACGTTATTAATAGTTCGTCAATTATGCCTCGATTTTTGATGTTTGAGTTAATGGAACGCGCTGCTTTAATTGTGTGTGTTTTAAAGTCGATTTCTCTATAAATTTGTTTAATAAATTCACTATCGGAATTACATACCATAACTTTAACACCACGACTTGCTAACTCTGCACAAGTATCTCGCAAAATTTCTTGGTGTTTTGTACTAAAACAATTTTGACTATAAGCAGTGAAATAGCTAGTTTCACTTATAGGATAATAAGGGGGATCGAAAAATACAAAGTCATCACTACTAGTTGCATAATTTAGAACTTGTGTAAAATCTGCCTGTTGAATTTTTGCCTGAGAAAGTGCTTGCTTAGCTAGCCTCAATAAATTCTCCGGACAAATATTGGGATTATCATATCTACCTAAGGGGACATTGAAATTGCCCTGAGAATTGACTCGATAAAGACCATTGAAACAGGTTTTATTCAAATAAATAAAACGAGCAGCTTTTTCTAAATTATTTCCACCATAATAGTTTCTGACACTATAGTAATAATCTTTTGTATGTCGTTTTTTATGTTCTTTGAGGAGCAAGATTAATTCATCTACGTTATCTCTAACGCAGCAATAAGTATTAATCAATTCGGCATTAATATCAGTTAAAGTTGCTTTATTTGGTTGCAAATAGAAAAAAACAGCGCCACCGCCTAAAAATGGTTCATAGTAATTTTGATAAGTCTTAGGAAAATAAGGAATATATTGCTGAATCAACTTACTTTTACCCCCTGCCCACTTCAAAAATGGACGCGGACTAGTTTCTTTGGGGATTTGAATAACCATTTCCTGAAAATTTTACCGAAATAATTGCTACTAAATATAGTTAATATAACTGACGAAGCATATTTTATATTAACTGAGTAATTTTCCAGCCCTAATAGATTACAATTAAGTAGATAAAGCATATCAAAACAAACGTAAGTCTATAACAAGGCAGTTTACATTCAGATGTTTGACGGATTTTGGGATAACGTCTTTCGCTACCCCCGCTACTTCATTACTGTCCTCTTAGGGGTATTTCTCAACACCTTCGCGCCATTAGTACCACTGTTGAAACGCCCAATCACCTTAATTGCACTTTTGGGTTTGTTTGTCAGTAGTTTGGTATTCGTGACTCTCACCTTACGTGCCATGCTGGGCTTAAGTACAATCTAGACAAGGGTGATGCTGTGGCTTCTGCCCTCAAAACAGTTGTTTTTGGCGTTACTGCCATCAGCTAGGTAAAATCTACCCAGCTTGCATTTATATCATGTCGTACAACCTCTTTTCGGAGGCTAAACTTTTATGGCTACAAATCGCCGCGTTTCCCGTGTTGCTGAACTCATTAAACGGGAAGTTAGCCAAATGCTACTCAACGGCATCAAGGATGACCGTGTGGGTACAGGAATGGTAAGTGTTACTGATGTTGATGTTTCCGGCGATCTCCAACACGCCAAAATTTACGTCAGCATCTACGGTACAGATGAAGCCAAGGCAGAAACAATGGCAGGCTTAAAGTCAGCCACGGGTTTTGTCCGTAGCGAACTTGGTGCTAGGGTACGGCTGCGTCGTACACCAGAGGTTATCTTTGTGGAAGATCGCTCCATAGAACGTGGTAATAAAGTACTGGCACTATTAAACCAGCTCAATAACCAGCGATCGCCAGAAAATTCTACACCAGTAAAAGACAGCACAGATGGAGATGATGAGGAATTTTCAGAATAAGTAACTCAAATAACAATGTAACTTCAGAACAAATCGATCTCAGCAAATTCGCCAAACACTTTACAGACGCGACCAAATTGCGTCTGTTTTAATGTGACTATAAGCAATGGGCATTGGGCATAGGGCATTGGGCATTGGGTATGGGGAAAAGTGGAAAGATTAAATTTATTCCTTTTCCCTTTAACCTTTAACCTTTTCCCTTTTTCGCCTTACCCCCCTGCCCCATCCCCCCTTCTATAGATGTTTATCTAAAAAAAACCATGTAACATCAGCGCTGAAATTAACCAAGTAATTACGAATTTGTTTAAGAAATTGTTAATAGTCGCTGGCTTAAAACCCTTCGTGGTGTAATTTAGCCGTTAGTTTTGCCATAGTTTATACCCTAGTTGCTGCTAAATATCCTTATCTTGTTTACCTTCAGATAGATACCAGCACTTCTAGACACAGCTTTTAGGTGATTATTTGATTTGTGAGCGATCGCTTTGTCTACTCTTCTCACCAGCCAAATTACGTCTCAAGGCACTGATAGCAAAACTTTTAGACCCGTTGAATAAAAGCCACATCTCAACAGTAGTATGTTTAGTTAACTACTTTGACTTTGTTTTGTGAAGCGTATTTTTCGGAAATGTCAGCTTTTGTTGACTTTCTTAACATTTCTTGAGATAATTTCAGGATGTGTAGCGTCAAAATGAAATTAGTTCCGTATAGCAAACTACAAAAGCATAGCCACAAGTCAAATCCCTGTCATGTTTGTTCCTAATAGCTAGCGGGAACACTATCTAAGTGTTAATTTGTGAGTAAAAACCATGAGTGTGAATACGGTGCCTTCTATTAATTACTACTCTCTGGATGTCATCCAAGACGAAGCACGCCGACTGGTGCAAAAGGGAATGGTCAGCCGACAACAGCCAATATATACACTCTGCCAATACATCCCAGCGAGAGAGTGGGTTTGCGTTGAATGTGAACTAGAAAAATGTGACTTTTTGTTACGCGATCGCATTGGTGATTTGATTGGTCGTGAAGAATGGGACAACGACTAATCAATGTTTAATTTTAGATTTGAGATTGGGAGTTTATTTTTGGGATGTGATTTCACGAACGAGGATTTGACGCCCAATCTGGCATAATCTCTGGCTTTTGGTAAGCATTGCTCAATCTAGAATCTTGCGTCTTTCTTTAATACGGAAACATTAGAGTCTCAATTTATACAAGTTTTCAGGTGAATTTAGGCATCAAAACCAATATTTTTGGTGCTACAGCTTGAGTCTAGTATGTAGATTCTCTTACCGGAGTGGTTCTTAATAGTGAACTGCTCCGGTAATTTTTATAGAAATGGGCATGGGGCATGGGGCAAGCAGGAGGTGTGGGAGGTGTGGGAGGTGTGGGAGGTGTGGGAGGTGTGGAAGGTGTGGGAGGTG
>NZ_JACKZU010000431.1:0-6484 GCF_014222165.1 Nostoc sp. 2RC | reverse complement strand
GGGAGACAAAGCGTAGCTTTGGCTCTTTGGGGTGCAATACTGTGGGAATCATAACTAATTATGCGGACATAATATTAGGAGTTGAGAGTTAGTAGGAGTTAGGAGTTATTATTCTCTCAATGCCCAATACCCCATGCCCAATGCCCAATGACTAATGACCAATGACTAATGACCAATGACTAATGACTAATGACTAATGACTAAAAACGCATTTAGAGTAGGTGTTGCAGGCCCGGTTGGTTCCGGGAAGACGGCTTTGGTAGATGCTTTGTGCAAGGGGTTGCGCGAGCAGTATCAGATTGCAGTGGTGACGAATGATATTTATACTCAAGAAGATGCTCAATTTTTAGTGCGTTCTCAGGCTTTAGCAAGCGATCGCATTTTGGGTGTAGAAACTGGAGGTTGTCCCCATACTGCCATTCGTGAAGATGCTTCTATGAATTTAGCAGCAATTGAACAATTAGAGGAACGTTTTACCGATTTGGATTTAGTGTTTTTAGAAAGTGGTGGTGATAATTTGGCTGCTACCTTCAGTCCAGAATTGGTAGATTTAACAATCTACGTCATTGATGTTGCTGCTGGTGATAAAATTCCCCGCAAAGGTGGCCCCGGCATTACTAAATCTGATTTATTGGTGATTAACAAAACTGACCTTGCACCTCACGTCGGCGCAGATTTAAGTGTCATGGAACGAGATGCTAAAAAAATGCGCGGTGATAAACCTTTTATTTTTACTAATTTGAAAACTCAGTCAGGACTTGCAGATGTAATGAACTTTGTCTGCATAAATATTTGTTAGAAGGTATTGAGGTGGGGAAGATGAGGGAGAACGGGTAGACAAGGGAGATGGGGAGATGGGGAGGTAGGGGAGATGAGTTTTTCCCCTCTGCACCTCTGCCCAATGCCCAATGCCCCATACCCAATAAAAAATTAAGTCACCAAAGTTAACTTCTTTGGTGACTCAATTAATGTTTGACTAAACCTTTAGAACGTGAAAGTGGTTCTTAGAGTACCAATAATCGCATCGTCGTTAGCGCTGTTTTGACCGGGAGAGGTCAACCAAATCACCCCAGGAGTGATTGAGATGTTATCTGAGACGCGATATTTATAGAAGCCTTCAAAGTGATAGGGTACGTCATTACCAACAAAGCCGGGTCGGTTACGGGCATAAGGTTCTGCACCGGCAAAAATGCCCAATACGTTACCTTTTTTACCAAAGTCAGGCAAGGCTATTCCAAGACCGTAACTCCAAGCTTCATAATCATCACCTGCACCAAAGCCTGTGACATCGTGGTAAGAAATGAAGCCACTAACTGACAGTTTGTCACTGGGTCTAAAGGCTGCGGATATACCGTAAGAATTACTGGAAGATCCGTTTAAGGCTGTTAGGGTGTTAGCTTGACTAGTACCTACAACGCGGTTGGTGCTGCCTAAACCACCACCTAAATCGAATAAATTGCCGCCTCCGGCACCATGATAACCATGAACATAGGTAGCAGCGATCGCTATGCTATCGCCAACACTAAAGTTCAACTGTCCCAAAGCCGCATAGTTACCCTCGAACAAACCTTGGCCTACTCCAGGATTATTAGCATTTGATGCTAAATAACCTATAGTCAGCGAACTTGGTCTGAAAATGCTACCACCTTTACCAAAGGGTAAAGTCAATGCCGCACCTGCACCACCACCGATGCGATAAATGGGACTTTCAGAAGCAAAGCTAGACAACGCACCATTACCACCGTCATAATCCTCAAAGTAAGGGTTATTAGTGGCAACGTAATCGCTGTGAATACCGCCGGTGGCAGCAACGTAAAGTTGAGCTGGGCCGATGGGTACGTAGTACGACAACCAGTCTATAACTACGCTATTGTTACCAGTGCTACCGATTTGAAATGTTTGTGTGCCTTCAGCAGTATCGATGAGGCCGCCACCATTATCTATTTGGTTAAAGGCTATTGCGTTACCAGCTGCAAGACGAGTGTGCAGTACGTCTTTACCGGTAAAGCTCGATTGTAAGTCTAAACGTACCCTGTCTTGGAAGACAGTGTTATTAGCATCGCCAGTGTTACCGCCAAATATATCAGTAACAGCAAAGATAGCTTCACCCACTAATTTGGTGGTGGTGGAAAACTGATTTGCTTCCAGTTCCGCAGTCCGCGCTTCTAAAGCATCTACTCGACCGCGCAGAGTTGCTAGTTCTGCGGAAAATTCTTCTTGCAAACGCTGGAGAGTCGCTAAATCCTGTTTTGTCACCAAGTCAGCAGTTGCTGTGGCAATCAGTTCATTAACTCTGTCTAAACAAGCATTCAAACCTGCGGCAAACTCATAGCGTGTTAAGGCGCGGTTGCCACGGTAAGTACTATTCGGGTATCCAGCAATACAACCGTAGCGTTCAACCAGGGATTGCAAAGCTTGGAATGCCCAATCAGTCGGCTGTACGTCGGAAAACTGAGAAACTGATGTGACTTGAGAGAGAGAATTCTGGTTTTTACCTTCGTTGCTGTAGCGGTTAACTTGCTCTAAGACTTTATTGTCATCAGTCTTAGCTTGGGCAACCACAAATTTTTCAGCAGTTGGTTGCTGTATTTGCAGCGATAATGAGGCACTAATAGCTTCTGGTGCTTCTGTCTGAACAGCTTTTGCCTTTGCATCTTCAGAAAAGCTTGCTACTTCAGCAGCTATAGCCCTAGCGGAAACCAACACCGTCACTCCTAAAACTACTGGACTTACTGCCAGAGTTTTCCACAATAAATGAGACATTTTTTATTTTCCTTTCCCAAAAAAGACCCAAAATCAGTGGGTTCAAGAAAAAGAGAATAAGCAATTATTCTACTTGGTAGAAATCTTATCAGATTGTAGTCACATCAGCTATGTCTTACAGAAGATTTACGGATGAAGAATCGTAAAGTTTTGTAGATGACTGCATTGGCAACTGCAAAAAATAAACAACAGCACGTGGTGGTTGACGGTTGACTGTTAACGGTTAACAATCAAAAATGGTATCTTTTATTACTTAATAACCTGATTTTTTACTTAGTACACAGAAGTCAGAATCTACTATGATTGACCTGTGATTCATCGTATTCTCGTAAATTCTGACCTGTAAATTCACTAAAAAATCTTTAGGCTGGTATTTCGCTAGATTTTGAGCCATTTCTAGACTTTAGCTTCTTATTTTTGACTTTAATTTGCGGTAGTTCTTTTTTATCTTTATAAAAATAACAAATTTCCACGAGAGTCGGCCAAATTTCTAGAGAGCCATGAAATTGGCTAATCACATCGTCGATAATTCTGGAGACATTTTGCTGAAAAAAGTCAGGTTCAAAGCCATAAAATACTCTTGATAAATTTGCTGCAAATAACTCAAGAGACTGTTTGCGGTCTTCATTTTGAGCAGATGCGGAAGCTTTGAGTACTTGAGTGTGGATGGCAGAAATTTTTTGCAATATTTCTTCAGAGTCTTGTAAGGTAACCTCGCCAGAGTAATCAAACTTGATTCCCAAGTCATCAAGATGATAAACACTATTTTTAATCTTCTTTTTCAGCAAACTACATATTTCTTCATTAAAAAGTTCGCTAGCTAGGGGATTACGCATGTAATTATTTCTAATATGGTTTTGAACAGCATCAACATGTGCAGCCACAATACCTTCTTGCTGTATCCAAAGTCTGTAAATATAATCTTCAAATCTCAGGCGAGTTGGGAAAAATGGCGGTAAACCTAGCTGATTATCATATCCAGCGACCCCACAATCCATTCTCCAGTTTTTGTTAGTAATCACAGGTCTAAAATTAGTAAGAATATAAAAATCATTTAGGTCATTTGGACTAATTTGGTTTTCATCATTGAGATACAAGTGAACGAAATCAAGTGTATCAATATCGTTAGTTCCGGTACGAAAAGTTTGGGCAATTTTGACGATGGAATTATTTAATACTCTGCCTGATTGTAATAAAAGACTGTTTTCTCGAAAGTAACCTTTGGTAGTATTAGTTTCCAAATCCATCGCTGTATCAAGAATTAATTCTCCAGCTTCAAAATTTTTGGGGACATGGCTGGCTTTTTGACCGAGAACATCACCAAAAGCTGTGAGTAAATCAAAAGATTTATGCACAAAACCATCTTGTTGACTAGATTTAATTAGTTTACCTCGACAAATTTCATCGCCTGTTAAAGATTCTGGACTAGTTTCAATCAATGCATCTGGTCGCATATCGTCATCTGCACTAACCATTAAATGTCCAAGGGTATACATGAGAGTGAAGTTACGATTACCGCCATAGCTGGGTCGAAATAAATTTTTCACCAGGGATTCTAGTTTGCGATCGCGCAATCTTTCATTTAAAAATGTAATAAATTGTTCCTTTTGATATGGCCCTACATAAAATACATCATTAACCGTTTTAGTTTGCTCTAAAAGCGGATAATATTTCTCGTGATTGGCAATGGTAGAATCATCAAAAACTATAATTTTTAAAGCATGACCATTTATCCAAAAATTTTCATCATACTTTTCAATAGTTTCTGCCACATCTCTCAATCGATGGGTGGGAATCACAAATATCGTTTCTTTTTGTCTCATAAATTTGTTTGGTTTCCTAAATCAATTAAAATTTAACAAAGGGTGAATTGCACAACTTTATTTACTAGCTTTCAACTGTTGCCAAAGTAGCTCGATTTTCCTCAAAGCTTCTTCGGGAGATAGTTTGCCATTAGTTTCTAAACTACTGATGTAGCCAACTTTTTGAGCGAATTCCTGCAAATTGGCATTAAATATCAGATTGTCTGGTGTAATTACACCGTAGTAGCGACTATAAGGGTAGAGAAAGTTTTTTTTAGCTTCATAATTAAGTTGTGTCACGTTGCTTGACTCCTAATTGAAAATTAATCATCCTGATAATTTTAAGGACTAGTATCTTTTTTTGTGTATGTTATTACTTTGTATTCCATGAATGTAGTTTGTAATTGTTTAATCAAGCCATAATATCAATCATCAAGTTTTGCTGGTTTCATAGCAGTGATTCGTTCTAATTCCATTGGGCATGACTGTTTTGCAGAGAATCACAGAATTACGATTTTGGATATCGTTATTTTTGGAAGTTTGACTAAGATTGGCATAACTAAGATTGGCATTTCTAAAATCAGTGCCTTGGAGATTGGAATGTTGTAGATTTGCTTGTTGTAAATTAGCATTAGTTAATAATGAATTCTTGAGGTTTGCTCCAGTTAAATCGGCTCCTTGGAGGTTCACTTCCCGGAGGTCTGCCCATTCTAAATTTGCATAACGGAGATTAGCATTTTTTAGCTTAGCTCCCTGAAGATTTGCCGATCGCAAATCAATTCCTTGTAAATTAGCTTTTGAAAAATTAACTCTTGATAAATTACAACCAAAACATTTTCTTGTTTCTTGGAGGTGTTGAATAATATGTCGTCTCAACAAATCATTGCCTTGATTAATTAAGGATGGAGCTAAGATAAACATCACCGCAATAAAGGGTCGTACAATAAGATTCATAAATCAAAATTGCAGCTAAATAAAATCATTCATCGAGATTTGCGATCGCAGCAATTCCACGCTTCTTTAGTCAAAGCAATAGAAGGATGTACTGCACACTTGAGATAAGAATTTCTATGAAAGTAATGACAGTTTATACAGGGATGTTGCTGTACGGTTTTGATGCTGACTATTTCATCTTTATTTTGTGGAGGATCTTCTAAAGATTTGCAAAACCATGAAACAATATGAACAACAATCCCCCAAGCAATTATGAAGGACATGTGGGCTAAAAATACTGCGACAAAGGGAATATCTCCATCCCGTGATTTGGTGTCATAGTGTGTAGTTGCAATCAGTTTAACTTCAATCAGGGTAGACTGATGAAGATTCTTTTGGAAGAATAAATTCTGCATCATCTGAATTGAAAAATTGTTTGTCTGTTGGTCGAGCTTCCAATAAGCAATTGTTTAGAGAATAATAAAGAGAATGGATTTTTTTGAGAGTGACTTTCAGAGCAGGAACCATCATTGGATGAATTGCGATCGCTAAAATATAATCTCCTGCATAAATAATCGGATTATCACTGACTGAAATCACTTTACTGTCTCTTAAAATTCCCAAAAAAGCACATTTTTCTGGTAACTCAATCTCAGTTAAACAAATGCCGCAGTAAATACTATTTGCTTGGATTAAAACACCAAATAAACTTGGTTCTAAAGCTTTTTTGTTAGTTAACACAAAACTTTTTATTGAACTCTAATAACATTGTCCAACAAGTTAGAGAAAAATTTAATTGATAGATGATATATTTTGCATTATGAGAAAATATAAATTGATATATCTATTAAATAATTAAAAAAGCATATACTTAGAGATATAGTTTTCAAAAATCCAAGATTAATATTAACGTGAGTTCGATGAACCTCTCCCCAACCCCTCTGTGCCTCCAAGAGGGGCAGAAATATTTTTACGTTTCCAACGAA
>NZ_JACKZU010000042.1:0-32257 GCF_014222165.1 Nostoc sp. 2RC | reverse complement strand
TAACTCAACAGTCAACAGTCAACAGTCAACAGTCATCAGTCATCAGTCAACAGCTAGCATTTTCCAGGGGACATACTCGAAGATTATGACTGGGAGCGATTTAGTCAAAATTTTATTAATTGAGGACAACCTGGCTTCTGCTAGGTTGTTACAAGAGTTTCTCATGCAAGCCCAGTCGCAAGAGTTTATTTTGGTTCATGTAAAGCGATTGGCAGAAGCATTGGAGGAATTAGGTCAGAGTAATTATGATGTTATTTTATTAGATTTAACTTTACCCGACAGTCAAGGATTATCATCTCTGCCTCCTCTGATTGGTCAAGCCCCAAGTGTACCGATTGTTGTCCTCACTAATACCAATGACGAACAACTGGCAATTGAAGCAGTACGCCAAGGGGCACAAGATTATTTAGTCAAGCGACAGGTAAATGTAGATGTGTTGGTGCGATCGCTACGTTATGCCATCGAGCGCAAACAGGTATTAGAATCTTTACGCACGGTGAATCAGACGTTACAAATCCGAGTTGAAGAACGAACTGCGGAACTGGTGAAAGCTAAAGAACTCAATCAGTTCAAATCGGAATTTGTGTCGATGCTATCCCATGACATCCGCAATCCCCTCAATACTATTCTTTTAGCTGCTGGGTTGTTAGAAAGTCACGATGACAAATTGACCAAAGAGAAAAAACTCAATCATTTGGAAATGATTCGCTCAGCAATCAAAAATATGGCGCAGTTATTAGATGAAGTTTCATTGATTGGTAAAGCTGATTCTGGGAAAATGCCATGCGATGTCGTTTCTCTCGATTTAGAAGCTTTTTGTCGTCAAATTGTTGATGAAGTTAAATTAACTACTAATCAAAAGCGTCTAACTTTACTGTTCGGTAGTTTTGGGCAATTAGGTCAAGGACTATGGGACGAAACCCTGCTGCGTCACATTTTGGTCAATTTACTTAGCAATGCAATTAAGTATTCATTACCAGGCGGTATAGTGCGCTTTGAACTAATTGGCCAGGAAAAAGCCGTAATTTTCCGAGTTCAAGATTGGGGAATTGGCATTCCTGAAGAAAACCATAAGCGACTGTTTGAGCCTTTCCATCGTGCAGATAATGTGGGAAGCATTCCTGGTACTGGTTTGGGGCTAGCGATCGTCAAAAAGTGTGTGGAAGCACACAAAGGCGGGATTGTAGTCAATACTCAAGTAGGAGTAGGTACAACTTTTACTGTCACCTTGCCTTTACTGGAAGTTTAGGGTGTTATGGCAGGGAACAGGGAAAGAAAGCTTATTGCATCGGGGTTTTAGATTAGACTTCTAAGAGAAGTGGGAAAAGGGTAAGGGGTAAAGGGGAAAGGGCAAATAAAAACCCTTTTCCCTTTAACCTTTTCCCTTTCCCCCTCTTGCAAAAGTAACTTTTGCAAGAGGTCTATTGTTCAGGATAAAAATTGTGAATTATTGTAACTAATAACTCGTTTCCCCTAGTTTTACCCGATTGTTATTTAATCTCAAAATATCAATTTATGGAAAACCACTTATACAGTAAGCCTTAAGTAGGGTAGGCAAGATAAGCGGTAATCTTCGCTGATTATAACTGTCTTGGCGTTAAGCTTTAGCCTAACGCACCCTACAAAAACTATATCGGGTACGTACTTAGATCCTCTAACCCCATCCTTAAAGAGAGGGGGTAGGGGGGATCTATGTTTTAGGCTTCAGTACGTAAGTCCTACGTATTTTTATTTATGGCAACAGCTAAGGTGGTTAAGGCATTAACAGACTTTTCACCCAGTCCCTTGCTATGTAAACCAAAGTCTAAGGCAACTCCAAAAAATAAATTATTCCAGTTAATGCGTTGAGTGTTAACTGTGAACCGTCAACAGTCAACAATTGGAAGTCCCTAAAAATACAAATCAAAACTATCAACCACATTATGTTCGGATAATTCATTATGATTACCATAGTCTCTGCACCCTGCCTCTTAATTCTGTCTGCGATTAAGTGGTATTTTTTTATACTTATAACTATTGTTCGCGCTAGAGTACGCCATCATCCAACTGGGGTTTTGGGGATGTGTAGCAGTTGAAGCGTAGTTTGGGAAATAAACCAATGGTCAAAGTTTTGTCGTCAAAGACTTTCAAGCCTGTTTCCCCAGTAATCCCACTATGATTTATTTTTTCTCTTGAGATTTATTTGATTTATCTTTACAAAAAGTTTAAGTTTGATTTTCGGAATTTCTAAATACGATTTGTAGGTTAATTTATCCCTAAAAAAGCAACAGCCCAAAAATACTGTAAAAAATATCACTATGCAAAATTTGTATTTTTGCATAAAATAAAAAGCAAATAGTGATAAGTATTACAGAGAAAATAAAAATGAGCTTTTGCAATGTTTCTAGTGTTTTCTACTTAAATTTAGAGACTAAAGTTCAAATAATCATAAAGCATCGAATATTTCCAGGGATATAAATTAGGTGAATTTACGCATATGTCTGACTATGACACGAAAAATGAACCAAAGTATGCAGATGTAAATGCTGGTAAGTATTTAACAACATTCCAGCGAAAATTACTGGTAGTGAATTTACAGAAAGATTTACCAGAATCTTACCGACAACGCATTGAAATTATGTTGTTGGCAGATGAGGGAAAAACTCAAACCCAGATTTGTCAAATTTTGGGATGTTGTCCAGCAACAGCAAGACATTGGACGCACATAGCGAAGACAGGAATGGCGCATCAATGGCAAGATTGCCCCATTGGTCGCCCGAAGGCAATAAACGACGAGTATTTGGAACGTTTGCAAGAACTGATGAGAAATAGTCCGCGAGATTATGGCTATTCTTTTCGGCGGTGGACAGCAAACTGGCTAGCGAAACATTTGGCAAAAGAATTTGGAATTGAGCTAAGCGATCGCCATCTGAAGCGACTGCTCAAACAAATGGGGTTATCCACACGGCCAAAAGCCAACAACACCGAAGTCAGCAACAACGAGCAGACTCAAGGTAACAAAATTTTGATTGGTGACCTCAAATCGGTAACTATTGCGGAGGATTCCGAATTATTACCTATTAACTTTGCAAAATTCGCAAAAGATTCAAATAATGGCGCACAACACATCCAATCAGTTGCTTTCTGTGCAACAACTCAACAATATTCTGGGACATTCTCTCTCTCAAGAAGAATTTGAACGATATCTTCCACAATTTCAAGAAAGTAACCCAAAAGTCGGCAAATTTTGGCAAGGAACTGACGTTGAGCCAGGTATATATATTGCCATCGCTGGTAAGGTACGATTGCTCGATGGTGCTGACGAATTAATCGCTACTTTAGAACCGGGAGATTCATTCGGGGAATTTACCTTATTCCCAGATACGCAATTTCAGCCTTATGCAGCTAGAGCCTCAGTAAATTTACAATTGTGTTTTGTTCCTGGTGAGGTGCTGCGATCGTTGATGGCTAAGTATCCTCAAATTCGGGAGCATTTATGGGCGAGGGCGCTATCTCGCAATCCCCAGCAGGTAGAATTAGGGAATGCTGGCGGCAAAGTTGAGACAAATACGCATCCTGAAACAGATATTTTCTCGCAACCAGCAGACATACCCCAGGGTAAGAAAATTAGCAAAGCTTATTTTCCTAATCCCACTCAGCGAGTCGGGCATTTATGGCAACGAGTCACACGACGGTATCCGTTTTTTGCCCAACAAAGTGCATCTGACTGCGGCGCAGCTTGTTTGGTGATGGTGTCTCGCTATTGGGGGAAACGCTTTAGCGTCAATCGCTTGCGAGATATCGCCAATGTTGACCGCAACGGCGCATCTTTGCGCGGGTTATTGGTGGCGGCGGAAAGTTTGGGCTTTGCTACACGACCTGTAAAAGCTGGTTTGAAGCAACTAGCAAAGCAAAGTTTACCAGCGATCGTTCACTGGGAAGGCAAGCATTACATTGTTGTCTACGAAATTACCGCTAAACATGTGATTGTAGCCGATCCGGCCATCGGTCAACGTACCCTGACTCACGCCGAATTTAAAGCCGACTGGACTGGTTACACCTTGCTGCTACAACC
This sequence comes from Nostoc sp. 2RC, assembly GCF_014222165.1. Lineage (NCBI taxonomy): Bacteria > Bacillati > Cyanobacteriota > Cyanophyceae > Nostocales > Nostocaceae > Nostoc > Nostoc sp. 2RC. The sequence continues at coordinate 28,203 of NZ_JACKZU010000042.1, read as the reverse complement.
CACAGCCATGCTCAAAGAAACTCAAGAAAGTTCTACGCCTTTTTGGCAGTTCTTTGAGTTAATGAAGCCTCATTCTTTGGTGATGCTGGAGGTGTTTGTTGCTTCAATATTTATTCAGATATTTGGACTGATTACCCCGTTATTTACCCAGTTAATTTTAGACCGCGTGGTGGTGCAGCGATCGGAACTCACCTTAACTGCGGTGGGTATAGGGTTGCTGATATTTAATCTTTTTCGGGTAGCAATGACAGGGTTGCGCCAATATCTCCTAGACCACACAGCCAATCGCATAGACTTAGCACTCATTGTTGGATTCATTCGCCATACTCTACGCCTACCCTTAAATTTCTTCGAGTCGCGTTATGTGGGAGATATTATCTCTCGCGTCCAAGAGAACCGCAAAATTCAACGCTTTCTTTCTGGTGAAGCATTATCAATCCTGCTTGATTTACTCACTGTTTTTATCTATGTGGGATTAATGTTTTGGTACAGCTGGAAAATGGCGTTGCTGTCATTGTTAATTATTCCACCTTTTGCTTTATTGGCTTTAATTGCCACACCTTTTTTACAAAAAATTTCACGAGAAATATTTAACGCTGTTGCCAAAGAAAGTAGTTATTTAATTGAAGCTCTAACAGGCGTCAAAACAGTCAAAGCAACGGCAGTAGAACAAACAGTGCGTTGGCATTGGGAAGAATTATTAAATAAAGAAGTAAAAACTAATTTTTCTGGACAAATTATTAACAATCGGTTACAAATTTTTAGTAACACAATTCATGCATTGATGACTACTGGTTTGCTGTGGTTTGGGGCATACCAAGTAATTCACAATCAATTAACCATTGGTCAACTAGTGGCATTTAACATGCTATTGGGTAATATAATATCGCCATTTCAACGCTTAACTGTCTTGTGGAATCAGTTCCAGGAAGTGGTGATTGCAATGGAACGTATTAATGATGTGTTAGATGCAGAACCAGAAGAAGATTTACACCAGCAACCACGGCAAAATTTACCAAAAATTAAAGGTAATATTCGTTTCGATAAAGTGACATTTCGCTATCATTCAGACAGTGATATCAATATATTAGAAAATCTCAGCTTTGAAATTAAACCAGGGCAAATGGTGGCGCTGGTGGGACGTAGTGGTTCCGGAAAAACTACCATTTCTAAGTTGGTTTTAGGATTGTATCCTCCCACAGACGGCAAAATTTTGATTGATGGCCAAGATATTACTAGTATTTCCTTAAGTTCCTTACGTCAACAAGTGGGGGTAGTTGACCAAGATACATTTTTGTTTGGCGGTACAATTCGAGAAAATATTAGTTTAGGACATCCTGGATCTAATTTAGAAGAAGTAATCCAGGCAGCAAAACTAGCCGGTGCTGATGAATTTATTAAAAAATTACCAATGGGATATGAAACCCAAATTGGTGAAGGAGGAGGATTATTATCTGGGGGACAAAGGCAAAGGATAGCTATTGCTAGGGCTTTATTAGGTAATCCTCAACTATTAGTTTTAGATGAAGCAACCTCTCATCTAGATACGGAATCAGAAAGAATTATTCAGCAAAATTTTAATACAATTCTCAGAGGAAGAACCACTTTAGTAATTGCTCATCGTCTTTCTACAATCCGCAATGCCGATTTCATTTTGGTATTAGACAGAGGTGTGTTAATTGAAAGCGGAAATCATGAAGAATTGATGGCGAAGCGGGGGCATTATTTCTATCTCAATCAACAGCAGTTACAGGTGGCGGCATGAACTTTCAAAACAGAAATTTTATTGTTAATTAATGGTTCATAAATTATCCACCTTAAAAAATATCTCTCCAAAATAATTATGCCCAATACTATATTAAATGGACGAGTAACCAACTCAGTACCAGAAGAAATATTTGAACAAGAAATTTTAGAGCCACAAATTCCAGAAAAAACCACTGATGATTGGTCTGAAATTACTAAGGAATCACTTGATAGCTTTCCCCAGATTTGGACAAGAGGGTTATTATATTTTTTAGTGATATTTGTGTCTATAATTTTACCTTGGTCAATGCTATTTAAGGTCGATGAAACTGGCACAGCTAGAGGACGAACTGAGCCTAAAGAAAAAACAATTAAACTGGATTCTGCTGTGGCTGGAACTGTTGCCGAAATTCGAGTTAAGGAAGGTGATACAGTAAAGCCTGGTCAGACTTTACTGGTACTAGAATCAGAACTAGTAAAATCAGATTTGCAGCAGGCACAAGATAGATTAGAAGGACAATTCAATCGGCTGGCTCAGTTAAATGCATCTAAAAATCAATTGCTTGTGTCTTTAGCGACTCAACAACAACAAAACCAATCTCAACAGTTGGAAAAGCAAACCCAAATCGCTCAAGCAAGCCAAAATTTAGATGCTCTCAAAAATGCCTATGAATTGCAAAAAGAAGAAAAATTATCTCAAGTTAATCAAGCAAAGAAAACTCTGGAACATAGTCGAAATAATAGTAATTTAGCTGAAAGTAGTTTGAGAAGTAGTCAGCGAGAAGTTGAACGTTATAGCAAACTTAAACAAGAAGGAGTAGTTCCAGAAATTAATGTTGTAGAAAAGCAAGATATCGCTCAAGAAAAACAAAAATTATACGAACAAAGTAAGTCAGATATTGAACAAGCAAAATTAACTTTGGCAGAGCAACAAAGTAATTACGAGCGGAGTATCCGCCAAATTAATGCAGATATTGAACAGGCTAAATTGCGATTAAAAGAACAAGAAAGAAGTTATGAAACTTTGACTCGTTCTGGTCAGCTAGCTGTGTTAAAAATTGCAGAACAACAAAAAAGTTTAGAAACTGATATTACTTCATTACAAACCGACATTGCCCAAACTAAAAGACAAATTTTAGCATTGAGATTTCAGTTAAGCCAACGAGAAATTAGAGCTACCAGCAGTGGTATACTATTTCATCTGCCCATTGAAAAAGCTGGTTCTGTCGTGCAGCCTGGAACAATGGTGGCGGAAATTGCATCGCTGAATTCGCCTTTAATAATTCGTGCCCAAATGGCAACCACACAAAGTGGTTCTTTACAGACAGGATTACCTGTAAAACTCAAATTTGATGCTTATCCTTTTCAAGATTATGGAGTGATATCAGGGGAATTAATTAAAATTTCTCCCACTACTACAGAGATAGATACACCCAATGGAAAAGTAGCAGCTTATAACTTAGATATTGCCCTCAAACAGAATTGTATTCCCTCCGCAAATAAATGTATTCCGTTGCGTCCTGGAGATACCGCCACAGCGGAAGTGATTCTGCGCCAGCGGCGAATTATTGATTTTCTACTAGATCCATTTAAAAAGTTACAACAAGGAGAGGTTAAATTGTAAAACAATCTCAAATGATTATTCTCTTGCTAAATTTAATTTTCTTATTTAGGAGCGTCTTATGTCACAACCTCTAACAATTACTTCCGAAGATATTCTCAATCAGGTAAAATTATCCTGCAAAATTCCTGAGATAATTGAAGATATTATCACTCTCCAAATTATCAAAGATGCTGTAGATAAAGCAGGTATCAAAGTCGAAACCGAAGAACTTCAGCAAACAGCAGACCAAATCAGATTAGCTCAAAAGCTGAATAATGCTGACGATACTTGGGCGTGGCTAGAAAAACATAGTTTATCTCTGGATAATTTTGAAGAATTAGTCTACAACACTGTCATCTCTGGAAAATTAGCGGCTCATCTGTTTGGTGATAAAGTCGAACAGTATTTCTTTGAACATCAACTAGATTATGCCACTGTCTTGATTTATGAAGTTATTTTAGATGATGAAGATTTATCTTTAGAACTGTTTTATGCCATCCAGGAAGGTGAAATTACTTTTTATGAGGTGGCTCACAAATACATTGAAGATAAAGAATTACGGCGGAAATTAGGTTATCGTGGGAAATTGTACCGTAAAGATTTGAAGCCAGAAATTTCTGCTGCGGTGTTTGCTGCTAAACCTCCTCAACTCCTCAAACCCATTGTAACTTCTAAGGGAATACATTTAATATTAGTTGAGGAAATCATTCAACCAGAGTTAGATAATAAGCTATCTCGTCAAATTCTGACAGATTTATTTACTGCTTGGTTAAATTCACAAATTGAAAAATTTGAATTTTTCCCTGTTTTTACTCCAGAAAAATAAGGGTTTTAGGGATTAATCAATTAATATGGTCGGTTTGCTAAAGTCTTTTTTACGAACCATAGAGACACAGAGAACGCAGAGAGAAGAGACAGAAATAAAAGAAAGGAAGAAAGACTGAACTCAACTGTATAGACTTATAAATCAATACGCTTGGGTTAAGTATTTCTTTCTTCTCTTTGCGTACTTTGCGGTTTGTTAAAAAAATTGACTTTGGCAAAGAGTTTTAGCTTTAACTGGACTGTATTGACTTATAAATAATAAAATATCCAATTAATTATTGTGGGCTGGCAATTTTGTCCAGTCCACAAAGTTAGATAATTTATTTGTTGAATTTTATTTTATAAATGACTTTTTAGAACTGGCATATTCATAAATAAATAGACCGATATTTACAGCTATTAGAACTAGAAAACCAGCTAATCCTGTAACACCAACTGTTAAATCGTTACCCCCTTTGATTGCTAAGATAGACAATCCTGCTGTGGCATTCAAAGTTCCATGTAAAATAGACGTAGCAATTACAGATTGGGATTTTAGTCTGATATAACTAAAAATTGGTGATAACAATAGAGTAAAAATTGTCATCATTAAAACACCTAAAAATGGGTGTTGAGGATAGTTATGTCCTTGGATAATTAAGGGGGCGTGCCATATACCCCAAATCAAACCGATAATAACTGAGGACTTCCAGAATCCTAGATGATTAAGTTCTTTTTGCAGCAACCCCCTCCAACCTAATTCTTCACCAAAGGCTGCAACAGCATTGATGGTTGTACCTGCTATTAAACCCTGTACTAAGCTAATCCAAATTAGGGGAATTGGCAAAGCTGCAATTTGAGTTTTTACCTGCTGCAATTTTTCTGGAAAAAGCACTGTTTCTAGTTGTGCAAATAGCCCTGCCATTTCTGGAGAATATTCAACTCCAGGAAAAAGTAAACTAACTCCAAAGGTAGTAAATGCTATAGTTGGTGCCAATAACCATGCTACTAAAAACCACCAATTGAATTTAAAAGAAATACCCAATGGTTTTTGCAATGGTTCGTGGTAAATTAACTTCTGGATAACTACAGTAACAATCATCGGAATAAACATATAAGCCGTAGTTACTATCAGCGAACCAGGTACGACCCATTTACCACCTAAGGCTAGGTAGAGAATCACTAACAAATAATTAAAGAAAAAAGTTAGCCCCAGAAAGAGCCAAACTTTTTTGAAATGTCTTTTCATAAATTCACCGATATACCTGAGTTTGAGGTACTGATGTCTAGATTGATGACGCATTGACATAGCTTGATGATTACATTGTATAGATATTATGTCTAAAATTTCCTGGATATTGAATATAAATATCCAGGAAATTTATGTGATTTTTAATTATTTTTTACTGTTGACAGACTATCAGCATCAGAATGGGTTTGACTCTTGATCCATGTTTGGAGAAGGAATTCTAATACTTGTTCTTTAACTTCTCTAAATTCATGGGAAAACCATTTTTCAATTTTGAGAATGTGATAACCTAATTTGGTTTGAATTGGGCCAATCACATCACCATCTTTTGCTTCTGCAATGGCTTGTCCTAGTTCTGGCATGAGTTCTGAAACAAAACGAATACCTACAAAACCGCCATTTTGTTTCGACTGCTTACCTTTTGAATATTGTAGTGCCAAACTGCAAAAAGCAGCTTTATCTTCTTGCAATGTTTTGACTATTTTTAACGCTTCTGTTAAATCGACTACGAGAATTTGGGATAAAGCAACGCGTTTAAAAATATAAGGATCGACTAGATATTGAGTATCTATAGTTGAGCCAAATAAACGTTCTTTTAACTTTTGTGTTAGCAGTGCCACTTTAATACTTTCAGACCATTCTTCTACTTTTAAGCGCTGCTGTGCTAGCCATGCCAAAGTTTCTGAAGTTGTTAATAATTTGTGGTCTTGGCGAAAGGTATCTCCTGCGGCTTGCAATTCTTCATCAGAAACTGTAATTTCTAGTTGTTCGCAGAGGCGCAAAATCAAGATTTCTTGTTCGGCATCAGCAGCAACAGCACCAATTTTATGTGAATGGCGGAGATGGTCTAATATTTGTTCGTTTGTTGCGAGTGAAATTTCTGGCAGTTTCAGTGTTGCTAAAAGGTTTTCGCCGCTAGATATTCTTGGTGTAGCTATATTTTCTGTCATGATTATTAACCTCTGTAAATTAATTTATCTGTAGGAATATTTTGGGATTGAAAACGATGACGATGTAAGTCACCATAAACATTGAGATACTCTATTTCTTCTGCGGTAAGTTTACCTTTTTGAATACCTGCGATCGCTGCATCTATATGTTCCCGTTTTTCTGAACCCATCAAGCAGACATCTACACAGTTTTGGCTCAAAGAATAGCGGTATAAATCGGGAACTGAAGGCACCCAACATTTTTCTGGCAAACCAGCAGGAGGATGCCACAGGGGCCCGTGCATTCCCGCAGACTTAAAGGTGACAATACCCGATCGCTGCGGATCTTCTGCTTGCAAATTGTTGAATACTGATTTTTGAGCAGTACGGTGAGCAACATTATGTCTCACCATCGCCACATCTATTAAAGAATTATTCAGCCATTTGTTAGCTAAATCTAAGTCGTGAAAGGAAGCACCAATATAACGAACAGCCCCCATTTTTTTCAGACGTTCGGAAACACCAAACATTCTTTCAACGATTCGTTCATAAATGCTACCAGCGCCTCTTAAATCGTTGGAACGGTCTAAGCATTTCTCAAACATTGGCTCATCAGTAGTGCCAATCCAGCCCCAAAAGAAGACATCAATATAGTCCATTCTCAGGTCTACAAATTGGTCGATGATGGCTGCCATTGCCGCATCTGGATTTTTAATATAACTCACCGTTGCCAATACTACTTTTTCTCGCACTGATGAGCCACGACCACACAATTTTCGCAGTCCTTCAGACATGTGGCTGTAGAGATAGTGGTGCAAATCGCTAGAGTAAAAAAAGAAGTTAACTCCTTGGTCGAAGGCGTAAAGGGTATCTTCACTGGAGATTTTGCCCCCACCTCCCAATCCGAGAGCGCTAACAGTTAAATCAGTTCGTCCAAGTTTGCGGTAGAATGGCAAATCTGATTCGGGAAATTTATTGCTGAAATTAACTTCGTTGGAAGTTGCTACTTTTGGCGGCGCAAGGTCGAGTATTTGCATTAGTTTAACGGTGTGTAGATGTCTTCAGAGTTGGCATTCAGATAAGAACGGTGTAATTCAATTCCCAGAAGAGAAAAGTTTTCGAGAATAGCTTTCATCCGTTCTTCGGGAGAGTTTTTTCCCTGTTGACTGGCTTGTAGCAATCCATTAGCAATAATTTGACAGCGATTAGTACCAAAACTTTCTTGGGCTGCAAATCTCTGGTTTGGTTCTTCTGCCAAACTTAGTCCTGGCATGAGTAATTTTGTGAATAATGGTACTTCTGGATTAAAGTGCGATCGCTTTTCTGTATAAACACTTTGTAAAACTAATCGAACTGCTTCGTAGTAGCTTTTCTCAAAGTAAAGTACTGCTGAGTCATAGCGACCGTAGTCCGCAGGATTGTATAGTGCTTTAAATGTGAAAGGAATATTAATTTCGTTGAGTTGCTGCGTTAGACTACCCATAAGAGCAACCGCACCATCCGGACTCAAATTAAAATAAATGCGTACAGTTTGTGGCTGCTGATTGGGATTGCCGATAGTTTGGGGGCCAGCATTACCAACTGCCAAATAAAATCCATTTTGCACTCGATTTTTAGGCAGCCGAATGGCAACTATGTCACCTACCACCGCAGATTGTTCGGCTGGTTGTAAGTGGTAATCGCGCTTAATATATAAATTTAAACCGCCCTTGGTGACCATTAAGGTATCATCGTTGACTTGTTTCACCACAGACCAATTGGCGTCAAAGTAACCTTCACCAGTATTGTTGTTGTGTAAGCGATCGTAAAACGCCAAGTCTACCCCTAAGAAAGAGTTATTTTCTAAATCTTGGTGTAAATGCAGATTCGATGAATCTCCATCAAGCGCCAGAGTTGTTTGTAGAGAACCATTGTAATAAATTCCATAAAGAAAACTCCGTAACTGCAAATTCGAGTATCTATTTTGAACATCCTTAGACATCTTTCTGAAACGAACTATCACCTCCTCTGGCAAATCCAAAGGCTTATAATTTGGGTGACGAATGCAAAAATCAGACTCGATTTCTACATTATTAACGATGTCTTCTAAAGCATCCCACAGTCGTCGATCTGCTTGTGGTGATTGATTTTGGCTAATTTCTAATAATTCAGCAATCATTGATAACTTAGTTAATAAATAGACAGAATTTACTATTTTTTTAGGAATAACAGTGCTGGATAAAGCACTGTTACTCATGCTGAGAAAAGCTACTATATAACTTTGAATATTACAAAGTAATAGTGATTGTAATAGTAATAGTTATAGTTAGTGTAATTCCCAGCAATCCGCCGTTGACGTTATTTAATTCTTCAGCATTTAATTCATTGAGGAAGCTTTCAGAATCTTCAAATAGTTCGGAACCAGCAGGACTTAAGTCGTGCAATTTGATATTAGCCATGATGAGTTAATTTCCTAGTTGAATAAAGTGAGTGAATTGAAGGATGAATTTATATCTTGTTAAGCAGCCTTAGCAAGAGTGACTGTAATCGTGATTGTAATCGTGATAGTGATTGATAACAATCCTCCATTAACGTGGGTTAATTCTTCAGTATTGAGTTCATTGAGAAAACTTTCAGAATCTTCAAATAATTCAGAACCAGCCGGACTTAAATCATGCAATTTGATATTAGCCATGATTAGTTAATCTCCTATTTGACTAACTTTAAATGAATGATGAACTTTTTAGTTCATGTTTAAATATTGGCATACTGCTTTGGGTAAAACAACCAAAAAACAATGCTTTTTCGGGCACAACTAAAACTTTTATGTCATGTTTTCTTTAGCTGATTTATCCTATCGAACTACAAAAATCCGCCCTTACCAAATTATCTGTTTAAACATAGAAACAAAAAAAGACAGTTCTGTTTTCCAGAACTGTCTTTGAGGTAAAACTAAAAAATTACGCAGCCACAGCAGTAACAGTATAAGTCAAAGTCCAACTCAACGTTGGAGTTAAAGGCAAAGTAATTGATAACAGACCACCACGTGTTGCTAGTTCTGTATCTGTTAGTTCATTGAGAAAGCTTTCAGAATCTTGAAACAGTTCAGAACCAACTGGACTTAAGTTATTGATTTTGATAGTAGCCATTAGTTGTCATCCTCAAAAGATTGTGTGAATTATGAACAAAAAGTTACAAAAGAATAGTCCAAGTAATCGGCCAACAATAGGTAAACGATTGTGTTTTCAAGCCTCCTTGTAGCCCCAGTTCTGCATCTGTTAGTTCATTGAGAAAGCTTTCAGAATCTTGAAATAGTTCGGAACCAGCGGGATTTAAGTCATGAATTTTGATAGTAGCCATCGATTTTGAACCTCAAAAAAATAATGTGTGAATTACGAACAAAAAAAGACAGTACTGCTGGGCAGAACTGTCTTGTAAGCAAAATTAAAAAATTACAAAGCCCAAGTCCAAGTCCAAGAGTAAGTAACTGTCACAGTAACGCTAATACTTACTGATGCTAATGCTCGACCACCATGTACTCCCAATTCTTCATCTGTTAATTCATTGAGAAAGCTTTCAGAATCTTGAAATAGGTCGGAACCAGCGGGGCTTAAGTCATGAATTTTGATAGTAGCCATAAGTTTTCATCCTCAAAAAAATAATGTGTGAATTACGAAGAAAAAAGACAACTGCAATAAATATGACTGTCTTGCAAGTAAAACTAAAAAATTACCAAGTCCAAGACCAAGAGTAAGTAACTGTCAAAGTAACACTAACAGTAACACTGACTGATTCTGCTCTCAAACCGCCATGTACTCCTAGTTCTGCATCTGTTAGCTCATTCAAAAAGCTTTCAGAATCTTGAAATAATTCGGAACCAGCAGGACTTAAATCGTGAATTTTGATTGTAGCCATGAAATTTTTCCTAGTTGAATAAAGTAAATTGAGTGATGAACTTTTTAGTTCATGTCTAAATATTGGCATAGGAATTAATAGGTTAGCTAGAATAAATAATTAGTTTTTATTCCTTTAATACATCTTTTTTGTCATCTTTGCTTTTTATAGTTTGCGAACTAAAAAAATCTATGCTGCACGTTTTCACATGCAACTCAACTCTGGTTATTTTAAGTCAATAAAATAAACCTACTTTAAAAATAGGGAGTAGGTACTAGATGGGAGACAAGGAGAATCTACATAGGACATATACATAAAAAAGGTGAAATAACATGACTGTCATTTCACCTCAGATGCAAGGATTTTCACACCAAAAAATGATTTTTTAGATAAGTTAATTTACTGTTAAGCGTTGACAGTCAACTGTGAACGGTCAACAATCAACAGCGATATTGTTCACAAATGAAATAGGATTTCTATAGTTAATTAGTTAGATAATACTTCAGTCCGAGAGCTACTTAAGCGGGTTAGTTCTGCTGCTGTTGTGCCAAAAACGGTAGGAATAGATTGCTCTGGACGACACAACAAACTTTTGGCAACTTGAAGCATAGAAATACCCATATTGCCGAAGGATTTTTGATACTGAATTATGGACTGAATTGCTTGAATTAATGCCAAGCCAGAAAATTGCACAACTCGCTGAATAAAATCAGGATAGTGAACCAAAATTTCTGGAAAGGACTCTAAATAAGCGCTAATCAAAGCATAAATAGAAGGTTGCAGGGATTCTAGGGGAGTGGTAGCTAGGCGCAGAGATTCATCGATGGTCATCTCTTTACTAACAATTAAGCTATTGAGCCAAATTTGCAGATAACTAGCGATAATACTTCCTAAATCAAAAGCTGGATCTCCCCAAGACGATCGCTCCCAATCAATTAGCCGTACAATACCGTTTGTTGATACTTCGGCTTCAGGGAATGACTGCTCCCAATCTTGATGCAATAAAATGTTGTTGAGTTTGAGGTCGTTGTGCGTTAAGCATCGCGGTGCAAAAGCTGTACTCAATTCTCTGAGTGCTTGTCCCAAGCTATCATATCGCTGATACAGTGCAAAAAATTTCAATCCATCAGCAGGTACTAAACCAAAAATTTCGGGGCCGATATGCTCCAATTTGCGAATCAAGAGCAATACCAAATCGGATTTGATATTATCGGCATTTTGAGAGAAGAAATCCTGATATTTTTGGGAATTGAAGGTTTCGCGATGAATTTTTGCAATACAACTACCAATTGCTGCTGCGATTGTGGGAGGGAATATATTTCCCTTCATATAGAAATCGTTTAAATCGCGATAATTATCTAGGTATTTAAAGACAATAACCGAATTTTCTCTATCAAAATGAAGTACTTCGGGCAAAAATGGTTTTGTGTAATTCAGTTCGGGAAATTTTTGTAATAACTCTTGAATTCGCCACTCATCTAAAAACTCGCCTGCTGTTTTTCCATCATGGTTGTGTCGTTCTTGCTTCACAAGAAGCTTATCACCGTCTGACAGGGTGATTAATAAATTAAAGTTTTTTGCAGGTACAACCTCAATATTCGTCAGAGATTGCTGTGATTGAGTCAATAAGTCACGCTCAACTAAATAATCAAAAACATTGTTGGAGTTCAATATAAATGTCATACGCTATCAAATATGAGTACTAAGCTTAAACAGTAGAGTTTTCAGTAAAAGAAATCTTTTGTCTTCTATGATTTTAGGCAAAAGGAAGATTATAGACTCCATTATGAAAATGTTTCCTTCGCCAAAACTAAAACTTTTATGTCCCAGTGAAAGCAATACGGTTCGGATAAGCAGTATGAACTTCCCTTGTGGTCTGGGAAAAGGTTAAGGGGTAAGGGGATTTAGATGTATTTGAAACCTTTCCCCTTCCCCCTTTCCCCTTCCCCCTTTCCCCTTCCCCCTTTTCCCGAACCGTATGGGGATTGGGGGGACAAGGTAAATTTTCGTTGCTATTCAAGACAGAAGCGATGCCTACGGCTGGCTACGCCTACGCTGCAATTCAAATTTTGAACAGCAACTAAAACATTTATGCCCTAAAAACTTTTTTGTCTGGAGATGGCGCTGTTATTGTTGTTGATTCCCAGTGTCTCGCCTGATAAACAAAGCGCGGTAAACAGGTTCGCCCTTATTTTGAGTATATATTTCTCGCTCTGTGGCTACTGGTAGGGGGTTTGCGGCTAGCCATTCTTCTGTACCGACTTGCTGATAAGCTGGGTGAAGGGCAAAGCGATCGCGCATTTCCACAGCCACAAATTCCATATCGGATTGCAGAAATACAACTCCCCCAACCGCCAGATAATTAGCTAATTCTGCCACTAGTTCGGGTTGGACTACACGACGTTTCGCATGGCGGGTTTTAAACCAAGGATCGGGAAATTGAATTGTCACCCGTTGCAAACTTCCTGGAGGTAATGAAGATAAAAGCGATTTCAAGGAATTATTGACATTGCAAAATAAGTAATGCAAATTTGTTAAAGCTAACTGAGAACGTAACTTATTGGCCTCCACCACCAGCGGTTCCCGAATTTCTAAGCCGAGAAAATTCCAGTTTGGTTCTATCTTGGCCATATTCAACAAAAACAGTCCTTTAGCACAGCCAATATCTAAATGTAGAGATTGATTTGGCTTGGCATAAACTTTTTCCCACTCAAGAGGACTTACTGGTGTTTGATACTTTTGGGCAAGTGGGTTCACATGCTGGCGGACTCGGACTGCTGCCAAAATTTACTCTCCTCATTCGTAATTTTTAGTCTTGAAGAAGAATTCAGAACTCAGAATTCAGAATTCAGAACTCAGAACTCAGAATTCAGAACTCAGAATTCAGAACTCAGAATTCAGAACTCAGAACTCAGAATTCAGAACTCAGAATTCAGAAGTTAGAATGCAATTAGTGGAGGTTCTGAATTTATCGCTGATTGAAGACCATCAAATCCTAGATGTGATGGATATTAAAACCGTTTATACTGCTATGAAAAAGCAAGCTACATCGACCATTAATTTAAAATTCATTCCGAATTCTGAGTCTTGACTCCTGAATTCTATTTTGTTCATATTTTTTTGATTTTTCCGAATTGAATGCATCTGATAGGTTTTAAAGTCAATTGTTACTATAGCGTGTAATCGATGCTCAATGTGTACAAATGTTAAATGAACGCACTGCTGAGCAGGAATATAAAGTAAGGGTTATACTTTTTAAAAAAGACTTGTTTTAGCTCCTTCTTTTAACATTTTCCTAAATCGATGACTCTCAATTTTCGCTTTGCGATCGTCAGTGACTTACACCTAGCACTTCCCCACACAATCTGGAATCATCCTAGTCGGTTTCATCTGGTGGAAGTCAGCATCTCGGCTTTTGAAAGTGTACTAGAACATTTAACACAACTCGATTTAGATTTTCTGTTGTTGCCAGGAGATTTAACCCAGCACGGCGAAAGAGAAAATCACGCTTGGTTGCAACAGCGCTTAGCTAAGCTACCTTTTCCCGCCTATGTTGTTCCTGGCAATCATGATGTTCCCGTAGTGTTGGCCAATGAGCAATCAATTGCTTTTGCGGATTTTCCCTACTTTTACACCAAGTGTGGCTATGAAGATCCGCGACAGATTTACTACATTCGTGAGTTGCTACCTGGAGTCAAGCTGATTGGACTGAATTCTAACTCTTTTAACGACCAAGGCGAGCAAGTGGGACGTTTGGATAGCCAACAGCTACGCTGGTTAGAAGAAGTGCTAGCAGCATCCAGTGATGAATTAATTTTAGTGATGGTGCATCATAATGTGGTTGAGCATTTACCCAATCAATCGCGTCACCCACTGGCAAATCGCTATATGCTGGCGAATTCAGCAGAATTATTGCAGTTACTCAGGCGCTACGGAGTCAAGTTAGTGTTTACCGGGCATTTGCACGTCCAGGATGTTGCTTACGATCGAGGAGTATACGATATTACCACAGGCTCTTTAGTTAGCTATCCTCATCCTTATCGGGTGCTAGAATTTCGTCGCGATCGCCAAGGTAGAGAATGGTTGCAAATTTTATCCCATAGAGTAGAATCAGTACCCGATTTTCCAGACTTACAGCACTTATCAAGGCAGTGGATGGGCGATCGCTCTTTCCCCTTTTTAATCAAACTACTAACCAACTCTCCCTTAAACTTACCATTATCACAGGCCAAAGAATTAGCTCCCAGCCTACGTGATTTCTGGGCCACCATTGCCGACGGCGATGCCGTTTTAGACTACCCGCATTTCCCACAAGAAGTACGCCACTACATTCAAACTTACGGCGCATCACATCCCAACCCAGGCATAGCCGCCGGTGGAACCCTAACTATGATTGATAATAACAGCACACTTTTGCTAGACAGGAGTTAAAAGTGAGGAGTTAGGACTGATTTTGCCGACAAATTCCAAACGCTGAAGTATAGGCGTGTAGGAAGGTTCTGCCGCCAACAGGGCCGATTTCACCGCCGCAGAAAAAGCCGCCTACGGGAATATCTTTGATGTAGCGCCGAAAAAGTTCGGAATCAAAATTGGGTTTACCATATAGTCCTTCACCTCTTCCCAAGCAGGCAAACATTAAAGCAGCTACGGCAGAGGGTTCGGTGTTGCGTTGGTCTTGATAGCTTTGGAGGAGTAATTCTAAATCTTCGGCGGAGGCTTGGGCGTCGCGGAGGTGGAATTGCAGTCTTTGACCGGGACGAACGCGATCGCCAATTGCGATCGCTCCTGCTGTAGGATCTACACCAAGAATACCGCGAATTAAAAAGTCTCCCTGTTGTAAAGCTAGCTTAAATTCATCCATTGCCACACCCACGAACAAAGAGTGCTGTGCTAAAGTCCGTTCTTGTTCGCTGAGACTGGCAATCAAATCTCTCAACACTATTAAAGGTACTTGTTCATCTAACTCTAGAATGATATTGCGATCGGCTTTGGTGACTTGCAACGGTTTGCCAATGGGCCTGCATCCTTGGGCGACAATCGTTTCCAAAACAATATTTCCAGTCAAAGCTATGCCAATTGTTCCCTCACGATACAATCTTTGACCCAAATCGCCATAGTCATCCTTACAAAATAAAGCAACACGACCACCCATACCCCCACCACTAGCTTGTCCCCCCACTATTACCGATCCTGGATAAGCAAAATCCAGCCCCTGCAACAAATCATTGATTCCAGAGGCAAAGGAACTCGAAAGCAAAATGAACTGGGGTGTGGGTGATGCTGGTACACCAACCAAATCAAGCCAAGCATCTGGGGAACTATCTAAGTCCGGTAGTTCTTCAGCAATAACATGAAATAACCGCACCTGCACCCCTGGAAGGTGCGCTAAAGTCAAACTGATAGCTGGTTCAGCTTCTAGTTCTTGCGTTTCTCCAGTAATCGTTGTTCCAATTACACCACCACCGCTACAGCCAATTAACACCGGCACAGCAAGTTTCTCAGCCAACAAAGGTAATAATCGAGAATACTCACTTGTAAAAGCAGACGAAATGAATACCAGCCCTAAATCCGCAGGTGCTGTTAACGATGAGACAGCCCGTTGTACCACATCTGCGACTGCTGCTTCCAATGAATGATGGGTTGATAGGGCGTTTGCCCACTGCATTTGGTCTGCCATGAGTTTTGAGCTTCTTTTGGTTTTTAGGCTAGTAGTTTTTGATTTTTCATTTTGGGAAGAATTGCATCCTACAAGAGCTGTCCCCTGTTGTTTGTATTCACCATCCCAGCAAACCAGGGTTGTCATTCCCTAATACATGCATCTAAATATATTGTATGATTGTCTATCTGTAGTACTGATTCCATAAAATCTTAAAAAATAAAGGTGAATGTATTATAAATGTCACTGACTGCTGTATTGATGAAAAATCAATAGACTCAAACCCTAACTTAATTATCAGCTAAATGGTTAGAATAGTTAGTAATAAAACCAAAAACTGTCATTTTTGAAGTTTTTCTATACTAGTACTAACAACACACAACGAGACTAAAACAATGACAAACATTCAAGAAACAGCAACAAACGGCATTCAAGAACAAATCCAAAAAGAAGTGGAACAAGCGCGTTCTGTCTGTGATATCAACGGTAGCAACTCACCAGAGTGTGCTGCTGCTTGGGATGCAGTAGAAGAATTGCAAGCCGAAGCTTCTCACCAACGCCAAAACAAGCCGAAAAATTCCCTAGAACAATATTGCGATGATAACCCAGAAGCAATTGAATGTCGGGTTTATGACGACTAGGGAACTTTAAAAAATAAATTCTTCTGCTCTAGAACGTTGACTGTTAACCATCAACGGTTAACAGTTAACATTAGTAACGAAATATTTTTTACTTAAAGTTCCATGCAAATTAAGACCAAGAAATTTTTTGTTTAGTTAGCAAGTAACCCCAGATTTATTAATAAGTAAGTTTTTACACACAATAAAAATGTAACAAATTGACTGCTTGTAGGGGCGTGCATTGGTGCATAGGTGTAAACTTAAGCCCTGGCGAATAGAATTCGCTACTACACAAATAAAGTCCGCCTGCGTGGACTAAGAGAATTTAACCCGTGCAGGCGGATTTTGCCTCTGTAGACGCGGTTTCTAACCGTCCGTTTCGCGTTAAGTTGACGCCAATGTGTGCATTTGTGCGCCCCTACTGGCGTGGCAAGTCTTAAATGTTGCAATAAAACTTCTTGTGGGGTGGGCTTGTAGCCATTGGTGTCAATTTAACGTGAAACCTTTGTAAAAACGCGATTTTGAATTCACTAACTTACCATCATGCTTCGCGTTACCCCACCCTGGCTTTGCTGGCGCAAAACCTCCCCAAGGGGTGGGGTAAAATGATTGTGGGGCGAGAGTTTGAGCTTAAGTTGACGCTAATGGCTTCTAGCCCGCCCCGGACGGGCGAGGATAATTCACATCAGACGTAAATTTTTTGTTTTTACATCTTCGTGATGGCAGTCACTACAATGGAGACTCTCCTGTAACACGTTGCCTCTTTTGAGAACAGGTATAGAATTGCTATAGTTAATAGCTTAGAAGTATGTCGGAGTTGATTGACTTGAAGAATTTATCATGCCAATTTGCACACCATTTAGGTAATTTAGAAATTTCTACTACTTGCTTCTTAATGCCTGATTTCAATCTTCCATACTGTTAATTCTCGATTCTGAAGTCTACATTCTCCTTGTAATTATCATTTGAAAAAAATATGGATTATAACATTTGGTTTCGCCCTTTTGTCTGGATTGATTATCGATTGGCAGTATTATTTCTGGTAATTATTCCCCTAATTATCCTGATTTGGGCATTTGTGCAAAAGGCAGAAGGCATACAACGCTTATTAACAATATACTGGCGAGTATCAAGCTTATTAGTAATCACAGTTTATCTGATGATTGCCGAGTATCCAGTGAGCTTTATTTCTGCATTAATGGCTCAGATTTTGATACCAATTTCGCTATGGTTTTGGGTGGATCTCAACGATGAAATTGAGTATCAAACCACTGGATTTTTAAAGTTAATTTTTACTTCTTGGCGCTGGGCGGTAAGTGTTTATTGTCTTTTAGGGGCAGTGGCTTCTACGCTTTTTTTAAATTGTGCTTTTTCTACCAGTGCGCTCAAAACACCCTATTGTCGCGTCTGGTTCGAGGCTCCGTTACTGTTCAAAGAATATTTTCATGCTAATAGCAAAGCTGGATTTTTAGGTTTTCTCGGCATAACTACTTTAGTCATTTATGTGCTGTACTTAAGCTATTTTGTTTTGATTAAGCTAGGCAAGCAGGGACGCACAGCTACACCTCAATAATTGTTGTTGTGGTTCAATGCAAAATTGCAAATTTCAACTGCAAAACATGAATTCCATTGGCAAACGACTCGAACAATACACCACTAAACGCCCCCAAGAAGTCTTATTGGTAACGGTAGAAATTGCTGGCGAGGAAGATACAATTGCAATTTTCAAAGGTTTTTCTAGTTCTTTGATGCAGCCAACAGCATTCGATTTAGATGTCCCGGTTCTGCCAGATGAAGCAATTATTCTCAATATTGACCGACTGGCCAGTCCTTACAATCCTGAAGCCCCTCGTTATATTCAACAAGGAGTTTCTTGGGAAGCGATGGAATTTCTATTATCAGAGGTGGGAGTCTAACTAATAGCTAATCCACCTAAATTTATCTATCTCCGTATTGGCAACAGCCCAACTTCTAAAATTGTCCAAATTCTGCAAAATAACTTTGGTATAATCAGTGAATTTGGAGATAGTGGAGTAGAAAGTATTTTGGTGTTAGTGTAGCAGCAGACTAATATCCAGACTACATTTGAGCAAATCGCGTCAAGTTGAATTTATAAAATGTCCCGTTCTGGATACACACTTCCCGTATTTGCCTGCGCTGCGGCGGTTGCAGCTTTACACTGGTTACGCGATCGCCAATCATCAACCATAGCATCGATAGATCTCATTGAACCAAACCAAATCGCAGAAATTCCAATTGAACAGGTAGCTGGACTATCTGAAAATAGTGCTTTAGCAATTACCCGCAGCGACCCTGGTGATAATCTTGATTTGACCAGAAATACACCTATTTGGGCAATGGTGGAATGGAGAGGACGCGGGGACGCGGGGACACAGGGACGCGGGGACGCCAAGAAATTAGTATTTGCGTCTGCGGTGGAAGAGGCGGTAATTATTAAGGGGGGGGAAGGCATTGGCAAACAAGCGAATGCTGACGATAGACCGGCTATTTATGCTTATGCTCAAAGGTTGTTGCAAGAAAATTTACAACGAATTTTGACACCAGGTGAAAAAATCACGGTGACGATTATTTTACCCGAAGGGCGATCGCTTGCTGTTAGAACTTCCAATTCTGCTTTCGGTGTGGTTGAAGGGCTTTCCCTTTTAGGCACAACCGGTATTTCCCAACCTTTGAGTACGCCAGACCAACTTGCAGCTTTTCGGGCAGAGTTACAAAATAAAGCCAGTGGTTTTGCAAGTTTGGTATTTTGTATCGGCGAGAATGGTCTAGATTTAGCACGTAAACTAGGGATTAATCCCGAACAATTGGTGAAAACTGCTAACTGGCTTGGGCCAATGCTAGTAGAAGCTGATGCACTGGGTGTGCAAGAAATCCTATTATTTGGCTATCACGGAAAACTGATGAAGTTAGCGGGAGGAATTTTTCACACCCACCACCACTTAGCTGATGGACGCAGGGAAATTTTAGCAGCCCACTGTGCCATCGCTGGTTTAAAATCATCGGATATCCAAGCTGTGTTTGACAGCCCTACTGCTGAAGCCGCATTAAAATACTTGCGATCCCTAGACACGTCCACAGGTAGCCATTGGGTAAACCAAGTTTACAGCGCCATCGCCGAAACTATCGATGTGCGTTGCCAAGAATACATCCAAAGCCATAGCCAAAGAGGTACACCAGTTACAGTGTGTGGTTCGATGCTCTTCGATCGCGATCGCAAAATTATCGTGAAGAGTAAAACAGCTGGTCTGTTAATGGGAAAATTATGTTAACTTATTATGAATAATCGTAAACAATTCACATAAATAATCTTTTAAGTAATCTATTTCGGGTAAGTTTATCCTTCTAATACCATCGCCGACTCCGGAAACAGACAAACGCATATAAAAGTGCGTTTGTCAACGTATCTTATACCATTATCAGCCTGCCCAGGCTGAATAATAGCATCAAGCTATAGATTACAGGGCATCAATTTATCCTTCACAGACATAACTCTCCCCGTCATGAACACAGCGGTGACTCTACCAACAGAACAAGCTGCCGAAATATTAGAAAACCTTGGGCAGCTGAATCGCCAATTGATTGTGATTTTGGACTTCGGCTCTCAATATTCCGAGCTGATTGCCCGTCGCATCCGCGAGACTCAAGTATACTCTGAAGTTTTGTCTTATCGCACTAGTCCTGCACATTTGCGCCAACTCAATCCAAAGGGAATCATTCTCTCTGGCGGGCCGAGTTCAGTTTATGGCGAGAATGCTCCCCATTGCGACCCAGAAATCTGGAATTTGGGCATACCCATCTTGGGTGTTTGCTATGGGATGCAGCTGATGGTGAATCAACTCGGTGGGGAAGTAGCAAAGGCTGACCGGGGCGAATATGGCAAAGCATCATTACATATAGACGATCCCACAGATTTGCTTACTAATGTTGAAGATGGTACCACCATGTGGATGAGTCACCAAGACTCAGTTACCGAAATGCCACCTGGGTTTGAATTGCTGGCACACACAGAAAATACCCCCTGCGCTGCCATTGCCGACCACAAAAGGAAACTTTACGGCGTGCAATTTCATCCAGAGGTGGTACATTCAGTTGGTGGCATAGCATTAATTCGGAATTTTGTCTACCATATTTGCGATTGCGAACCCACTTGGACAACAGCGGCTTTTGTGGAAGAAGCAATTCGGGAAATTCGCGCCAGAGTTGGTCAAAAGCGGGTATTGTTGGCATTGTCTGGCGGTGTGGATTCTTCGACTTTAGCCTTCTTGTTATATAAAGCCATCGGCGACCAACTGACTTGTGTGTTTATCGACCAAGGCTTTATGCGGAAGTACGAGCCAGAGCGATTGGTGAAGCTTTTTCAAGAACAGTTTCATATTCCTGTAGAATATGTCAATGCTCGCGATCGCTTTTTAGCCACCATTGCTGGCGTTACAGATCCCGAAGAAAAACGTCGCCGCATTGGTCACGAATTCATTCGCGTCTTTGAAGAAACATCCAAACGTCTCGGTCACTTTGATTATCTAGCTCAAGGAACTCTGTATCCAGATGTCATCGAATCGGCTGATACCAACGTCGATCCCCAAACTGGCGAACGGGTAGCAGTGAAAATTAAGAGCCATCACAACGTTGGTGGTTTGCCCAAAGACTTAAGATTTAAATTAGTGGAACCACTGCGGAAACTCTTCAAAGATGAAGTCCGTAAAGTAGGACGTTCCATTGGTTTACCAGAAGAAATTGTCCAACGCCAACCATTTCCCGGCCCTGGTTTGGCAATTCGTATTCTGGGTGAAGTCACCGCCGAACGCTTAAATATTTTGCGCGATGCCGATTTAATTGTGCGGCAAGAAATTAACCAACGCGGCTTGTATCATAGTTACTGGCAAGCATTTGCAGTATTGCTGCCAATTCGGAGTGTGGGCGTTATGGGAGACCAACGTACCTACGCTTATCCCATTGTTTTACGGATTGTCACTAGTGAAGATGGTATGACTGCTGATTGGGCAAGAGTGCCTTACGATGTACTAGAAGTGATTTCGACTCGCATTGTGAATGAAGTCAAAGGGGTAAATCGAGTAGTTTACGACATCACCTCCAAGCCGCCTGGAACCATTGAGTGGGAATAGAAGAACTCTCAATGACTGTTGACTCTCAAAGGTCAACAGTCAACAATCCTAACACGTAATACTTCACAAATTATTTGGGATTGCTATATTAATTTATGAATTAAATTCAATTCAAATTTTTCGATCATTTTTTAATTTTTCAGAGGTTGACAAAATATTCAGTTCTGAAATTATTCCTGTTTTCACGCCATTTCAGCATTCCTAATCCATCAAGACATAGATATAGGAATACGGTTTGATATCTGAAATGATTTGCGTAGTCAGGTGGGTTTCAGAAAATATAGGTGTACAGAGTTATTTTCACCCAATCAAATACGATTCCTATATATGTCTTATATGTCTGGCTCAGTTGTTTTGATTAACCAATTTAAGTGAAAAAATCTTTAGTACAAAATAGATTTAATAGATTGGATTTTTACTTGTGAATCTACTACCGAAAATTCACAAAAATTATGATTTTGATGAATCTATGTTAATTTTACGCTAATTATTCTCAATAAAATAACGAATTTTCTTGCTTTTAGGAGTTGGCTAATTACAAGCTTTTCTGATATTATAAAATTCTTGGTTATTATTGGCTACTGCTATAACTATTTTGATTAATGCCAAGTTCAAGTAATTAATTTTTAATTTTTATAACGGCAATTGGATGGAAAAGGTAGCTCCTTGTCCAAGGCCAGGACTAGCAACTTCAATAGAGCCGCCATGTAATTCTACAAGATGACGAGCGATGGCTAAACCCAGTCCTAAGCCACCTTGTTTGTGAGTGGAATGTCCTTGATGATAGCGTTCAAAAACATAGGGCAGAAACTCTGGGCTAATGCCGATGCCTGTATCGCTGACTGAGATTTGGGCATGAGAGCCATTGCGAAACAAACTAATTTCTACTTTTCCCCCTGAGGGGGTGAATTTAATGGCATTGGCGAGTAAATTACCGATAACTTGCAGTAAACGATTGATATCGGCCGAAATTGGTAAAATTGACCTGTCAATTTTGGACTCTAAGCGAATATTTTTGGCATTTGCCGATGGGTAAGCAGTTTCAATTGCAGCGCTGACAATTACCGCCAGATTAATTTGGCTGACCTCAAGCTGTAGTTTGCCTTGGAGGATACGAGAGATGTTTAGCAAATCTTCCAAGAGTTTTTCTTGAGACCTGGCATTGCGTTCGATGGTTGCTAGAGTTTTAGTGAGGTGGGCTTCATCAAATTTCCGAGTCTGCAACAGTTGTACCCAGCCGAGAATGGCATTGAGTGGAGAGCGTAAATCGTGGGAAACCATTGCCACAAACTCATCTTTGGCGCGGTTAGCAGCTTCAGCTTGGGCGCGGGCGGCTTGCTCAAGTTGCAAAAATTGGTTGCGTTCGGCTTCTAAGTGTTTGCGATCGTCAATATCCGTACTTGTGCCAAACCACTTGATGATAGTTCCTTGTTCGTCCTTGATGGGCACACCTCTGACTAAATGCCAGGAATAGTTACCATCGCGTTTTTGATAGCGGATTTCCTGTTGGTAAAGTTCCCCTGTTTCCAAAGCTTGAGTCCATTCTTCCATAGCTGCTGCGATGTCATCTGGATGAATAACTTTTGTCCAACCAAAATCCATCGCCTCTTGAGTCCGTTGCCCAGTAAATTCATACCAGCGTTCGTTGACATGTTCGCATTGGCCTTGAGGATTGCAGATCCAGACAAGCTGTGGCATAGCATTGGATAAGTAGCGGTAGCGTTCTTCGCTTTGACGCAGTGCAAGTTCAGTGCGTTTGCTTTGGGTGAGGTCGAGAACGAAACAGACGCTATAACCATTGTCCTTTGTACTTTCTATCCTG
The DNA here is from genome assembly GCF_014222165.1 of Nostoc sp. 2RC. Lineage (NCBI taxonomy): Bacteria > Bacillati > Cyanobacteriota > Cyanophyceae > Nostocales > Nostocaceae > Nostoc > Nostoc sp. 2RC. Next base: position 4,757 of record NZ_JACKZU010000042.1, on the reverse strand, counting down.
GCAATTCCTAGTAAAACTGGAATCCGAGTGCCATTTTTGTGAAGATATTCCTTCTCAAAAGGAGTGCAAACACCAGAAACTTGCAGTTCTTGAATTTTTTGTTGGTCGAGGGTTTGATATTCTGGAGGTGTCATGAAATTCCAGTGGATGATTCCGTCTGCCAAATCTTCGCGACTGTAACCAAAGGTTTCTAAAAAAGCGTCGTTTGCTTCATAGACTCGGCCGCTGAAGTCACCGAAATAAATACCAACTATATTAGACTCGACAATACGCCGAAACTTAGCTTCACTTTTTTGCAAAGCGACTTCGGCAAGTTTGCGTTGGCTAATATCTGTGGTACTACCCACTGCCCTAATTACCCGGCCATTAGCATCCCTTGTAATTAATCCCCGATCCAACACATATCGATATTTCTGGTCTTTGTGTCGTGCCCGATACTCAACTGTATAATGATTTTGATTAGTACAGATGATACTTTGGAGTTCAGCGATTAAACGCTCTCTATCTTCGGGATGAATTTGCTCTTTCCACCATTGATGGGTTTTTGGTATTTCCTTTAAAGAGTAACCCAAAATTTTAGTTACTCCTTCAGTTCTTTCAATTCTATCGTTGATGACATCCCAGTCATAAATAAGGCAATTAACCGCCGCTGTTGCTAGTTGAAAACGCTCGTTGCTCAAACGTAGCTGTTCCTCGGTTTGCTTGCGTTCTGTAATATCAAAGGTTGTACCGATAATTTGGTGTGGGGAACCATCAGAATTTCTCGTGAATATCGTATCTCTACTAAAAAACCAACGCCATTCTCCATTGGCGTGTCGCATCCGATATTCATTTTCCACAATCTTGTTATCTTCAGTTAAACCAAGTTGTTGGAATAAACAAGGAAATCGAGCGAAATCCTCAGGATGCATCATCTTGGGTAAAAACTGTGTTCCCATTTGTTGAATTTGCTCTGGAGTGTAGCCAAGCAATTTACTAACTTGACTATTAATGTAAATATTTTGTTGTTTCACTAAGTCGTAAACATACAAAATCCCAGGAGTAGTTTCCGCAATGCGTTCGATGAACTCCTGACTTGAGCGCAGTCGTTCTTGTGCTTGGTATTTCTCAGTGACATCCCGCCAAGAAGCAACAAACCCATCTCCCATTTTGGTGATGCGAATATCGATGGTTTTGGCTACTAACTGGTTACTATCAAAATTTGAAGTGTAGATGAGTGATTCTTTCGCCAAAGGATTACCGGTTTCTATAACTTGGCAACAGTCATCAAATAAGTCATTGGCTCGAAAATTCGGCAGAATTTCACACAGTCCTTTGCCCAGTTGTTCTTCGTTGTTCATCCCGGTAAATTCACAAGCTGCGGCATTGACATAATCAACATCAAAATCAAGTATTTCACCTTTATCGTTGCGAATAGCTGAGTAAATGCCAAAACAATCGAGCATATTTTCCACAGAAGTGCGAAAACGTTCCTCGCTGCGTTGTAGTTGCTGGCGTAACCGAGTATTTTTAATTGCTGAGTAGACAGTAGAACGCAAACGTTCTGCGGTTGTCTGTCCCTTGATGAGATAATCTTGCACGCCACTTTTCATCGCCTGGACAGCTACGGATTCGTTGCCATATCCTGTTAACATAATTACAGCTGGCATAGTTACCTTTGCATGTTGCTGTAATTCCGCCAGAAATTCCAGTCCATCCATGTCTGGCAACAAAAAATCTAATAATATGCCCTCAGGTTGCAACTGTTGACATAATGCCAATGCCTCTTCTCCCAATTCTGCTTCGAGAATTGTGTAGCTGTGTTCTTGGTCTTGCAGGAGATAGCGACGATAAACCTGTCGGTCTTCAGGAGAATCATCAATGATAAGAATGGTTAGCGGTTGCACCATCACTACTTGCTAAGAGTATCAGGGAGAATGACAATATCTAACCAATAAGTTATGAAACTTTGAATAGTTTGTACCAATCTGTTAATGTCGATTGGTTTTAGGATATAACTAGCAATGCAATATCGATAGCATACTTCAATATCTTTGGGGTTAGAAGAGGTGGTAAATACAACCACCGGAATATTTTTGAGATTTCTATCTTTCTTGATTTGCTCTAAAACTTCTCGGCCATCGGTTCCTGGTAAATTCAGGTCGAGCAAAATAATTGAGGGAGAAGGGAACTTTTGAGAATCAGTGTAAGCGCCTGTGTGGTAAAGAAAGTCCAGTGCTTCATCGCCATCAGTGCAGCGAAAAATCGGATTAATCACAGCTTGTCGGCGCATGACTCGACATAAGGCTTCAAAGTCTTCGTCGCTGTCTTCAATCACCAGCAAAGCTTGGGCGGTTTTGCCAACCATGAATTCAGTCTCCTGCTGATAACGTGAAATAAAATGTACTACCTTCGCCGTAGGTTGACTCCACCCAGATTTTACCGCCATGTCGCTCCACAATTTTTTTCGTAATGGTCAATCCCGCCCCTGTACCGCCACCATATTTGCTTGGCCCGTGTAGCCGTTTAAAGATGCGGAAAATTGCCTCAAAGTGTTTTTCTCGAATGCCAATGCCGTTATCTCGGACGTAAAATATCGCTGGTGTAGGTGCAGCAGCTTCAATATAGCCAATTTCAATCCATTTTTCGGGTTTGTCGTTGTATTTAATGGCGTTGGCAATTAGATTATTGAAGACTTCGCCTACTTGGACGCGATCGCAATACACTGTTGGTAACGGTCGAGGAATCCGAATTTCTACCTTCATCTCCTCAATTCGGGCACTCAACAAATCTAAATTTCGCTGTACAACACCATTAATATCAGTGTGCTGCATAGAAAGATCCACTCTTCCCAAGCGAGAAAAGTGTAGCAGCGAATCAATTAAATCTTCCATCCGCTGAGTCAAACGAATCAAAGTTTTTAATTTTTCTCGACCTTCTTCGTTGAGAATTTCGCCGTAATCTTCAATCAAAAAATTGGAATAATTATGAATACCGCGCAGTGGTTCTTTCAAATCATGGGAAGCAATGTAAGCAAAGGCATCTAATTCATTATTACTACGTTTTAATTCGATATTTAACTGCGCTAATTCATCTGCTTTTCGCAACACCACACCAATAATAGCGCTCCTCAACTCCAGTGCTGCATTCACTTCACAAGTTTTCCAACTCAAAGATTTTAAGCGTACCGTTTCTTTCCATAACTCAAAGGATTTCCTGGGTGATAGACGCAAATTTCCATTTCCAGTTACTTCCACGGCTTTATGTGGATTACCTCCCCAATTCACAGTCTGCACTACCTCTGGACGAAACCACAAAACATAGTTTTTGTGGACTTTGGAAAATGAAAGTGCCATGAAGCCACTAGCTACATCCCGGAATTTTTCTGCCTCTGGATAAATTTTTGATAGGGAGTCAGTGTAAAAAATTTCTGCTTGGATGTTGCGATCTATCCATTCAATTAAATTTTGAATATCTGCTTTTTCTGGAGTGTTACCAATTGTCAAGTATTCTTTATCAAAAGAAACCACTGCTCCTTGGGCATTGACAAGATTTAGTAAATTCGGTTGATACTGAATTAAACCTTCAAGAAAATTTTTTTCTGCGGACATGTACTCGACTAACTTACTATGAACTGATTTCAATTTAATTTTATACTCGCTATCTTCATTATCTTCTTTTGCACTCAGTTCTACAGAGGTAATTTGTCCTAAAAATTCACAGGCATTACGAATTTCGTAGGGAACATATTTAGGCGATTGGTGATGGCAAGCAATTAGTCCCCATAATTTTTGGTTTTTAATAATGGAAATTGACATTGATGCCGTTACACCCATATTATGCATATACTCAACGTGTAAAGGCGAAACGCTCCGCAAAACCGACTTACTTAAATCTAAAGGCTGCCCAGTTAAAGGATTATTTGTAGGTAAAATTGCTGCTGGTTGATAGTAAGCATTCGGTATTAATCTCAACCAATTTTGGCTGTAGAGTTCCCTAGCTTGTACGGGAATATCGGAAGCTGGATAGTGTAATCCTAAATAAGAAGTCAGATATTCTGGCTTTTGTTCGGCAATCACAACGCCATTCCAATCTTCATCAAAACGATAAACCATCACTCGTTCAAAACCAGTGATTTTTTTGACTTCCTGAGCAAGAATTTGGCTGAGTTCTATAACGCCTGATGCTACTTGTAATTTAGATATAGCCTGTTTTACTGAATGGTAGAATTTAAAAAATCCATTAGTCTTTTTTAAAAATCTTGGTTCTAATTCGAGAATTAAAATTTGATTGCTCCGATGAATAATAGCATCGTAATGTAAATCCTCTGTTCCAATTTTCATGCTAATTTCTAGAGGATTGACCAATTGTAAATCTTTTTCATATAAACAATCCTGCAAAAAATTTATTTGTTCGGATTCCCAAAAATTACTTAAAGGTTGATTTAGTAATTGTTCTGGGTTGATGCCAATTAAAGAATAAGTATTATTGCTGCACTGGAGAATAGTTAATTCTGGTTCTTTTAAGGCTAAAAGAAGTCCATGAGGTTGAATATAGCCAGGAATGTGAATTGGTTCGCGATCGCAGTTAGTCAGGTCAACTTCAAAGGGAATGCGAATATCGTTATTGTTCACGTTTTAGTACCAATGAATGACTAGCGTCTGAGAAATTTACCTCAGCCGAACAATAGTGTGGAATTGAGTTGTGAATTTTTTGATTTAATCTATCTTCAGAAATACAATTTAAATTTATTATAAAATTATTTGCAGCAAATATTC
>NZ_JACKZU010000430.1:0-6492 GCF_014222165.1 Nostoc sp. 2RC | reverse complement strand
GGCAAAAATTAAAAAAATACATAACTTAAATTGATATATTATCTATAAATTTTTGGCGTTAAGAAACCTCGCAGCTTTACATAAACTTTATAGTGATGTCAAATTGGAAAATAGGCGATCGCACATCTTAAAAAACGTCTAGATACTTCACAGCAAATAAAAGCGTACTTGTGCAACAAGTATAGCTAATCATAAGTTTTTGCGTAAGTCCTATTTTTTTTATTTTATTTTTAAAGTTTCTGTCATCTGCTTTGAAGAAATTAAAACTTTTGATTTTCAAAATTTGGTTGCACAAGTCTTAGAGAAAACACCATGAAATGGTAAATTAATATTTCAGGCATTTACTAATCTCCAAGTATAAAATTTATCTCTCTCTTCAAGAATATTTGCATCAGGAGAATTTGAAGTGTCTTTTTTAAAAAAAAAGCTCAGATTTGCCAACAAACTCAAACTTATCTTCGGGATATTGGGGGTAGTATTTAGTTTATTTGCTTGTTTAAATATTGGGTTATTAGCTAATAACTCATCCTTAGGCGATCGCTTTGTTGTCTGGGTAGTTCCGAATCTGCAAAGAATCAAGCAAAAAGAACCAGCAGGAGCTAAAACCGAAATTGATTTGTATGCGGCGCGGGGAGAATACGAACCTTTTCAAATAGGAATTCACGCACCCAATAATGGTTTGACAAATGTAAATGTCGTGGTTTCGGATTTGTCTGCTGCTAATAATCGAGTAATTCCCAACTCAAATATTACACTCTACCGCGAACATTACGTCCGCGTTACTCATGCCAGTCCTAACAAAAAAGGCAGTACCAATCCATCTTTAGGTACTGGATGGTATGCTGATGGATTAATTCCATTTATTAATCCCGAAAACAAAAAAGATATTACAGGTGCAGAATTAGACGCTGTTCCATTCAACTTAAAAGCTGGATATAACCAACCGATTTGGGTAGACATTTTTGTCCCGCGCAACACTCAAGCTGGAAACTATGAAGGTACTTTTACTGTTAGTAGCGACCAAGGAAAGATGGCAGGTAAAATTCACCTGAAAGTTTGGAATTTTGAGCTACCCATCAAACCATCGCTGAATTCTGAGTTCACATTTTATGAACATGAAGATAAAAGCGAAATGATCGAACTTCTCAAACATAAATTAATGCCAGATGCTCATTTTAATCCAGCATACGAACCAGAGTTAATCAAGCAATGGGGACTGCGTTCCCGGAGTCTTCCTTTTTGGAGTGGGGCTAATGTCAGTACTTGCAAAATGGCTCCAGCACCTCCTCTTCAAAAGATTAAAACCACTGCTGCTAAACATCAATCAGGTTTATTTCTCTATGCTAGATATGCTGATGAAATTGATAACTGCTCAAATTTAATTGAACCAGTAAAGGAATGGGCGCGAAATTTTCATCAAGCTGGAATTGCAACTGCTTTAGCAATGACTCCTACACCTGCGCTTTATGATGATGGTTCTGGAACTGGACGTACAGCCGTAGATATATGGATAGTATTGCCAGAAGTCTATGATGAAGCTCCTGAGCGAATTACTGAAGTTTTACAAAAAGGAGATAAAGTTTGGTCTTACAATGCTTTAGTGCAAGACGGATACTCTCCCAAATGGCAGATAGATTTTGAACCAATAAACTACCGAATTCATCCGGGTTTTATTAGCCAAAGCCTTGGATTAACAGGGATTTTATACTGGCGAGTTGACCTATGGACAAAAGACCCTTGGAAAGACGTTCAAACATACTTCCAGAAGAAATACAAACACTATTTTCCTGGTGAAGGAATGTTGTTTTATCCAGGTAAACAAGTAGGTATCAAAGGAGTTGTTCCTTCCATGAGGCTGAAGTGGCTTAGAGAAGGCGTAGAAGATTACGAGTATCTGGAAATACTTAAAAATCGCCATCGCCAACAGTGGGCGCTTTCATTAGTTCGGACTGTAGGACTTGACTGGAAGCACTGGACGCGGGATACAACTAAGGTGGAATCAGTCCGGCGACAGTTGGGCGAGGAAATACATAGACTTTCTTCTCAATAAGATCTTGAGAAATTCATAATTACTTTGACTAAAATTTAGATATTTTTTAATATATCCAAGTGGATATATTTTTTTCATGTATAAATATCCTTTATACTTAGTTATTGTCTACACTATAAATATAGTATGACAATTAACAACCACAGCCGTATTTTTTTCAACAGGAATTAAAAATATGAATCCACCAGAAGAATACATCAATCATAATTCATTTCAAGTAGAACAAGAAGAAGTTAATGCAGCAAATAACGAGTTGCAATTTAGCAATGGCATTAGCGAAACTAGGAGTTTGGATAAAGTTAGAGAAATTCTGATTGGCAATCAAATTCGAGATATTGAAAAAAGATTTACCCGTCTAGAAGAACGCCTACTACAAGAATTCAATAACGTGCGGAATGAAAATAAAAAACGTTTAGATGCTTTAGAAAATTATGTCAAACAAGAAGTTGATTCTTTAACACAGCGTCTCCAAAACGAACAAAAAGAACGCGATAATAAAGTGAAAAGCGTTGCTGAAGAAAATAAAAATATAAGTATAGCTCTAGAACAGAAGTTGACTCAATTTGACGAACAAAGTACTAAGAATCAACGAGAGTTACACGAGCAGATTTTCAACCAATCTAAAAGTTTACAAGATGATATTCAAAAAAAATCTCAGGAAATTTTAGCTTTATTAGAACGGGAAGTACAACATCTTCGTAGAGACAAAACAGACCGTTCGCATCTAGCCGCTATGTTTACAGAATTAGTTGTCCATTTGAAAGCAGATAACAAATCTTAAATTCCAAAAATAGAAAGCGCAAAGTTGATTGTTTGACTATCAGCACAGTTGTCGTATTAACAACAAAATGTTACGTCATAATAATTGGGGATTGGGGGATTTTGGTAATGAGTGACTCTTCGATAAATCAAATACCAAAAGTATCTCCTGGTGGTTTGACAAGCAAAAGCCAAGCCTCTGAAATTAAGGATGAATTAACTACACTTCGTAGTTTGCTGCTAGATATCGAGCCGACGAAACTTGAAAGACTTTATCAGCGACTAGAAAACCCTGAAATTCAACCAGAAGATATTAGCAAAATGCTTCCAGAAGCTGTGATTCTACGCGCAAAGCAAGATAAACAACTAGGGGAAGTAATGGTATCAACTGTTGAAGAAGCCATTGAAGTTTCTGTGAAACAAGACCATAATGTGCTTGCAGATGCATTATTTCCAGTCATTGGCCCAGCCACTCGGAAGGCGATTTCTACAGCTTTGGAAGAAATGATTCAATCTTTGAATCAAACCTTAGAACATAGCTTGTCTCCACAAAGTTTTCAGTGGAGATGGGAAGCACAACGCACAGGGAAATCATTTGCAGAAATTGTGCTGCTACGGACGCTAGTTTACCGAGTAGAACAAATATTTCTGATTCATAAAGAATCTGGATTATTACTGCAACATTTAGTAACAAAGCACGTTCCGATTCAAGATCCAGATTTAGTAGCTGCCATGTTGACAGCTATCCAGGATTTTATCAAAGATTCCTTCAACGTCCAAAAAGGAGATGGAATAAAAAGTTTACGTTTTGGAGAAGTCATAATTTGGATTGAAGAGGGGCCGCAAGCATTAATAGCAGCTATAATTCGGGGAAATCCTCCGCAAGAATTTAGGTTAGTTTTACAAGAAGCAATTGAAAAAATTCACCTAAAGTTTAGTCAAGAAATTAAACATTTTGCGGGAGATACAGAACTATTCGATGTTAGTAAGCTCGATTTAGAAGATTGCTTAGTAGTTAAGTATAAATCTGCTACTAAAAAAAATTATACCTATGCTTGGATTCTTTTAGGTGTAATGGCGATCGCTTTTGGAACTTGGGGCTTTTTTAGTATTAGAGAAAAACTCCGTTGGCGATCCTATCTGCAAAAACTCAACTCTCAGCCAGGAATAGTAGTGATTAGCTCCCACCAAAGTTTTGGCAAATACTTTATCAGGGGAATGCGCGATCCTCTAGCAGTAGATCCCAATACACTCATACAACAAACAAATCTCAACCCCAAAAAAGTAATTAGTCAATGGCAACCTTACTTGTCTTTGGAAGCACAATTTACTACCAAAAGAGTTCAAAAATTGTTAAATCCACCCCCAACTGTATCACTACAAGTGGATAAAAGCGGTATTATCAACGCCACAGGTTATGCATCCCGGCAATGGATTTTACAAGCACGTCAATTATGGCATTTTATTCCTGGCATCACTCAATTTCAAGATAAAAATCTACTAGCAATAGAACTCAGCCAATTGGAGGAGTATAAACAACAAATAGAAGAAAAAATATTCTTTTTTGTAGAAGGTTCAATTGAATTTAGCCCTGGTGAAATTACTAAGTTACCAAATTTAACTCTTTCAATACGCAATTTTTTGAATATTGCTCAATATTTAGATAAAAACGTGCAAATTCAGATTATTGGACATACAAATAATACAGGAACAGAACAAACCAATATGCTCCTCAGTCAAGCTCGTGCTGAGAAAATTTTATCTTATTTGAAATCCCAAGGAATCAATACAAAACAACTTCAAGCCATAGGTGTTGGTTCTCAGCAACCTTTGGAACTAAAAATCAAACCAGAATCTCAAAATGTTAATAGCCGTCGAGTATCTTTTAAAGTATTTCTAGCTAAACAATCGAATTAAAAGTATATAAATTTATTTATGGTTATTCAGAAAAAAATTTGTATGATAGGTGCATTTGCTACAGGTAAAACTAGTTTAGTATCTCAGTTCGTTCACAGTATTTTTTCTGATAAATACCATACTACCGTAGGTGTAAAAATTGACAAAAAAACCATAGATATTGAAGAAAATAAGATCAATCTGATTCTTTGGGATCTCTACGGAGAAGATGAATTTCAAAAAGTACGAATGTCCTACTTACGCGGTTGTGCTGGTTATTTATTAGTGGTTGATGGGACGAGGCGTAATACTCTAGAAATAGCTTTCCATCTCCAAACAAGAGTGGAAGATGCCATTGGTAAGGTTCCATTTATTTTGGTGATGAACAAGTACGATATTACAGATGAATGGGAAATTGAACCTATTGAACTAGATCGAGTGATAGAAAAGGGTTGGACTGTGATTAAAACCAGTGCTAAAAATGGACTAGGTGTAGAAGAAGTTTTTCAAACTCTTGCTAGAAAAATCTTGGATTGCTAAATGCTAGATTTCCCTAATCCTGTAATTACCTATCTTCTCAATTTTTTTACAGCAGAGCGTTCCCTTGCGTATCTGTTGGTGAACAAAGATGGTAGCCTATTGGATTGGGGAGGCAAGTTAGCAAAATATGGCATTACTAACCTCACTAAAGGAGAAAATATCACAGAGCAAGTTTATTTTCTAGAGGGTTTACTACCACTGAATGAAACTTCTTTATTTTTACCGTTTCTGAAAACAGAGTATGGGAGTTGTGCAGATGTTCATATGTTTTCTACACAAGAAGGCGATTGGGTATTATTGTTAGATAGTAGCTGTGATGAAAATCAACTTTTCGCTACTCAACAAAAAGGCAATGAGTATAATCTTTTGCAAGAAAAATTAAATAAATAGTTATCCAAGAAAGGCAGAGGGCAGGAGGCTCAGTTGGCAGAAGAGAATTCTGACTCCTTACCTCTGCCGTGAACGTTCGCGTAGCGTCTCGTAGAGAAGGGAACAAGGGTTTAAAACCCCTACCACATTAAAATGGTGGCTTGAATTTCGGAGGTGTTTGAATCCCCTTTTTAATAAAACCTTCTACCCTCTGCCCTCAGCATCGCTGCCTTTTCAAATTAATCATTCAAAATTTAAACCATGAATACATCGATTACAAATGATGTCCTGGCTGCTTTAAAGATTTTAACTCTAGAGTATATTAATCCAGGTTTATTTAAAATTATTGGTAATATACCTGATTGGTTAAATCAATTTTATCATCAGAAATTAACCTCAGGGATGAATATATCAGTACCAGAAGAAAAATTTTGTTTTTTAAAAAACTTTTTAATTGATGCTGAAGAATTTTGGCTGAATGATAGCATTAAAAAAATCAGTTCGGGTTTATGGACTGAAGTAGATACAAATGGACAAGAATATCAATTTGAAGCCTATGCACTTTTTGTCAATCATAAAAAAATTTTATTAATAGAGCTTTTAGAAGAGACTTATCAAGATAAGCAATATCTTATCCAAAAAGGTAGAGAATATGAGTTAATTTATTATCAATTACTCAAAGATAATCAAAAAAAAGATATATTACTTCATTGTATCATGCATGATATTGCAGGACAATTAAGTGCGATAAATGGTTGTTTATCATTACTAGAATATGAAAATTTAACACTTAAAGGAAAAGAATATTTAGAAGTAGGGAGACAGCAATGTTTGAAACAACAAAGTCTAATTCAAGATATTTTAGATATTTTTTCTAC
>NZ_JACKZU010000429.1:0-6555 GCF_014222165.1 Nostoc sp. 2RC | reverse complement strand
CTCCCACACCTCCCACACCTCCCACACCTCCCACACTTCCTGCTTGCCCCATGCCCCATGCCCAATGCCCAATCCTAATTAATAGAATCCAAACCAAGACAGAAAGTTTTCCCACCAAGACAATCTCAAATTACTGAGACTCAGTTTCATTTTGTTACGAATGTCTTGGATATTCCAGTTGGTGAGTTTGGCTAGGGTTTGGGCTTCTTGTTCAAAACGCTTGGGTAAAGAACGTTTATATTCTCTACCTGCTTGGCACTTGAGTTCTCCTTGGAAGGGATGTTGCAAAACATAACGTCCTTGAAAAGATTCACGATTCCCTGTTTGTTGAAATATCAAGTCTTCGGGGAATTTGTCGCGGGTGTAGCGTACATGCAACCGGGAGATGAACACATCACTTCTAGGCAACGGACGACGAAAGTTGGGCGGCACTGTTACATTATTTGGAGAATTATCGTCTAGCCAAAATACACCTGCTTGCTTGAGTTCTTCCGGGGTTAGGGGATCGGCAGAACAGGGGTCGCAATTACTCATGTCCCAAGCGTATTCCAAAAAACCAACTTTCTTGTCTTCTTTGGTGTAGACAGTTTGAAACATGGATTTGTAAAATTCACCAAATTCGTTTTTCACGAATACAGGAATGTTTGCATCGGAGGGAATTTTTACCGTGCGGTAATTAGTGATTTCTGCCTGTCCTTCGGCGGAAAGAATGTAAACAATTAAATCCTGTTCGGTGGTGGCGTTAATCATGCCCAAACGAATTGGCAACATGAATCTGGGTGACTGATAGGAAATTTGTAGCGGGCGAAGAAATTGGTAGCCAGATTTCTCGAATTTATCTAAATTGACTTTAGCAACAAAGAATTTCATCGAGGAGCGGACGTAGGGTTTAAGTAACTGTTTTGCTCCTCTGGGAATTTTATAACCATTGCGTTGCAACCAAGTTTCCAATCCACCGGATTCTTTAGCACTGAGAATCACGATGTCATATTCACCGACATTAAAACGTGCTTCTACAGTCACACCCAAACTAGCATCACGGCCTCTTGCACCTGCTGATTCATTGCTTGCTGCTGGTGCTGGTAATGCTAGTGGTCGGTCATATTCATAAAGCGGGGCACAAGGATCTGAATCGAAATATTCCACTAATCGCGGTGCGCTAAAAGCGTCCAAACGTTCAATAATTTTGGGTTCAGTGACGCGGACTTGCTCTTTTTGCAGTACCGTTGGCACTGGTACCACCATTGCAAAATCTTTGACTTCACCTTGAAAATCATTTGCCATTGTGAGGACAGTGCGATCGCCATTCCGTGCTATTACCACCTGAGACGCTTTGTTATATAGCTTTGTATCAGCCTTGGCAACATAAAATCCACAAAATGCCCAAGCTTTCGGCGCAAAGCACAAAACAATTACAATTGCTAATAATAATGGTCTCAAAAATCGAAAAAGTTTCATTGTTATACCTCAATATTTAGTGGTGACTAGGGCATGGGGCATTGGTCATTGGACAGAAGAGGCTCCAGGGGCAGAGGGGAAAAACTCTTCTCCCCTGTTCCCTCCGAAGTTCCCATCGAAGGAAGCCTCCGCTCGGACTTCTGTGTACTCCCTTGTCTCCTCATCTCCCCTTTGCCAAGAAAACCTTGGCGCTGACCAAAGAAAATCTATCAAGATGGTCAATGGTGCAAGGATAAACAGTGCCCAGAAAACTGCGGTGGAAAGAAAGAAATAATTTCGCAGGATAAAAGTTAATCCGGCGATGCACATTGCCCAAATTACGCGCCCGATGCGAGAATTGGGCATCGATCGCGGATCGGTGATCATAAATAGAGCAAATAACAGTAAAGATCCGCTCATCAATCGGTGCCAGTAAACATCCCAAGTCCAACCCAGCCAGAAATTACGAATCGCCTCTAGTAGGGAGTAAGCACCCAAAAAAGCTGCTGTGGTGTCCCAACGTCCAATTCGTTGCAAAACCATACCGCCAGTACCGGCAAATACTAGCCCATACCACCACTCTTCACCCCACTGTCCCGGTGAAACCCAAGCGTCACCAGTGAAAATCAAGGCACAAATAATGCCAAAATTGCCAGGATTAAAGAAATGCTTCTCACCGACTCGAAAGATAAATTTGCTGGCGATGGCACTTGCTACAGCTATTGCCATTGTTGTCCAATGGTCAGCCCGCAACAGCAAGCTCAATCCTAAAGAAGTAATTAAAGCACTGCGAAGATTTAAGCTTTGGGTTCTCTTACAAAGTTCTGATTGGAGGTCTCCTCCGCTCAGACTTTGCGCTTTATTGTCTGCAAATGACCAATGACCAAAGACTAATGACAATATAAATTGAGTTGAAAGACTTGTGGTGATGGCTACTGCAATCAATTCTGGTCGCAGCGTCCAGTCTCGCGTACCAATTCCTAACACTAGGAACGAGGCGAGAAATAGAATTTGATAGTCTCGTATATCTTTGAGCAACATTACTCGCTAATTCAGGGATTACCCGTAGATTTCTCATCAATTTAGACGAGTGTTAGCTCAAATAACATTGCTGTTACAGATTTTGTTACAAATTTAAGCTCGTGGATCTTATGTTGACGGTTGACGGTTGACGGTTGACTGTTAAGAGCCATCAGTCAACAGTCAACAGTCATCAGTCATCAGTCAACTGCTACCCTTCGAGTTTTTATAGATTACCATTTAACCAAATATGCTTGATTGCCAGAAGTGTAGGCCAGTCGCAGACATCGCAATTTCGCCAGCAAAAAACGCAAAATGCAACTAGCTCCCCTGTTTCCAATTTTCTACCGCATTCTCCAGCCGAGTTTTCCCAATTGCCTTTGGATGGGCAATCCCCATAAAAAAGCGATCGCCTTAACATTTGATGATGGCCCCCATCCGCAACATACACCGGAAGTGTTAGCAGTTTTAGACCAGTATAAAATTACAGCGAGTTTTTTTTGGTTGGGTGTTTGCGTCAACCGTTCGCCAGCTGTTGCTAAAGCTGTTAGCGATCGCCGACACTGGATCGGATTGCATGGTTACGATCATCGCTCTTTTCCCATGCTTTCCCCCAATGAACTCAAGCTGAGTTTAGAAAAAACCCAAGTTGCTATCTATGATGCTTGCAATCTGCAACCTGAACAAGTGCGGGATGTCCGTCCCCCTAATGGTTTATTTACACCTGCTACTTTAAAATTATTTCTTGAGTGGAATTATCGCCCAGTAATGTGGAGTGTTGTACCAGAAGATTGGGTGCGACCAGGAGTAAACACTGTGGTGAAGCGAGTTATGCAGCAAGTTAAAAATGGTTCTTTAATTGTTTTACATGATGGTGTTTGTGGCGGACAAGACGTTGCTGCCACAATCAAAATTCTCATTCCTCAATTGCTACAACAAGGCTATGAATTTGTAACTGTTGATGCCCTATGGCAACATTCAGAGCAAACAGGGAACGGTTAACCGTCAACCGTCAACAGTCAACAATCAACGGTTAACAACCCAACAACATTTCTATTCAAAACCAGGCAAATTATTGGGGTCAATTCCTTGCGACTGTAAATAACCAATTAATCTTTCTTTTTGTTGACGTTCTTGTTCGGCACGTTGACGTTCTTGTTCGGCACGTTGACGTTCTTGTTCGGCACGTTGACGTTCTTGTTCAGCACGTTGACGTTCTTGTTCAATTTTTTCCACCGCCCAAGGTAACAAGTTGCCATTTCGATCCCACCAACGTAACCAATAACCACTATGAGCTTCTTTTGTTCCTTGCCATGTTCCCAAAAATAAGTTCATTGCTTCTATGAAATGATGGCCATTTTCATCTGGTAATTTTAATTCATAATGTCCATTTTCCAATTGATAATATTCCAATAATCCCCCATTAGGTTCAAAAATTATATAAATAGGAACTTGCAGTATTTGTTCGTAAAAAAACCATCTGCCTGGTGGATAAGAACGCTTAACAGAATATTCTCCACCGTCAGTATCAGAAACAAATTCCATCACAATTAGTGGAATTTCACCTTCTAAAACTGGTGTGTAACTTTTGCGATTACTAATAATTTCTTTCACTGTTGGTACATACACCCAATCTGGTGCTTTAATTACCAGTTGTCCGTTAATAGTTGCACATAATCCCAAGTTAGAGGCGATTAACATTTGGGGTTGGATGAAGCCACTAATTTCTAAACTTTCACGCAAAGCACCAGCTAATATTGGCTGACCTGTATTCTCCACCGGCTCATCCTCTAGTTGAAAATCTTTGGGTAAGGGTTCCCAGGTTATTATCAGTTGATTTGATGCTTTGCTTTCACTGATTTGGACTACCATAAATCAATTCCAAATTCAAATTGAAATCTATTTTCTAGCTGGGGATATCAGCTTTTAGTAGCTAATATTCCCGCTAATTTTACCAAGCCCCTTCTCTAGGAGAGGCTACGCCAACGGGGCGGGAACACGCAACAGGAGAGGAACTAGCCCCAGATGTTGATTTAAAACCTCGCCCCTCTCTGGGAGACGCTACGCGAACGCGGGTGAAAAAATCTTTGTATACCGTGGAAGGTGAAAACCCCGCCCCTCGTGGGCGACTCCTGATTCTGTTACCCATTCCCTGTTCCCTGTTCCCTTTTATTAATTCCTAAAGTTGATTTGTGGCTAAAAAAGCTTCGACTTCGGCAGCTGTGGGTTGAGAAGCGATCGCACCTGCTTTAATGGTAGTCAGTGCCCCAACAGCACTAGCGTAGGTAACAATCCGTTTTGCCGTTTCTGCATCCCGCAAACTGTGGATACCATACTGCCTCAGCTGGTGGACAAATCCTGCTAAAAAGCTATCCCCTGCACCAGTTGTGTCAACTACAGGAATGGAAAATGAAGGTAATTTGCCTTCGTTTTCACCCAAACAGTAAGTGCAACCATTTTCTCCATCTGTGACTAATACTCCCTCAATGGAAGCCAAACGGTAAGTTATGGCTCCCGGATCTGCGGTTTCAAATAGCCATTCGGCTTCTTCTTTGGAAAGTTTCAGGAAATCAACTTTATTAAATAATTCTGGAATTTTTTGATGAGCGATGTTTGGATCGTGCCAAAATACAGGACGCCAGTTGACATCCAGCACAATCTTCAGATCGTATTGTTCTGCTAGTTCTAGGGCGCGGTAAACTGCCTGTTCGCTTTCGGGATAAGCTAATTCCAAAGTGCCCAAAACTAGAAAATCTGCCTCTTGAAACAGTGAAGAAGGCAAGTGTTTGGCAGACAGGCGAGTATCAGCAAATTCAGAGGTATCATATTCACCAAATCCAGCAAAAGTGCGATCGCCAGCCAGATCCCGTGTCACATATACTTGCCGTGTTGGTGCTGTGGGATGACGCTGCACCCCTGTTGTCTCTACACCCACATCCTCTAATAGCTTCACCAGTGCATTTCCTGGTTCATCTTCGCCAACAGCACCAATAAAGGCCGTTGGCGTCCCCAACTTGACTAAAGCACAGGCCACATTAGCTGGTGCCCCTCCTGGGTAGGGAGTCCAAGATTTCACTTCTTCCAGCTTTAGCCCCAATTGATCGGCTAAACAATCAAACAAAATTTCACCAAGGCACAAAACACGGGGATTGCTCATTTCATTTTAGATTTTAGGTTTCGATTTTGGATTACGAATTTCCAGTATAAAATCTACAATAATTGTTGCTATCTGTCGCCAGTCCTTCATAGAATTCAATAGCAATTTTTACTACTCTAATAATAGATATATGCCCCTAAGACATACTTCATTTTCTCAGTATTTAAACTAAATTAATTCAGATAAATATGCTACATTATTTTGAAAAGTTAAATTAATAGTTAAATTCCGAGCAACTTGAAATCCAAAAAAAATATTGATAATCGTATTACTGCTAACACTTGAAACCCCTGCCAACAAAAGAATCTTCTAGAATTAAAAAGAGTGATTAAGTACATATACCAAGGGAGGAAAGAAATAGTCATGGCTGGTGGCAAGTCTGAGACCCCTGTTAGTCTGTCAGACAGAGAGCTGCAAATTATCGACTTAGTGGCCGCTGGCTTAACTAACCAAGAGATTGCAGTGAAACTGGAAATTAGCAAGCGTACAGTTGATAACCATATCAGTAACATTCTCACCAAAACCGAGACAGAAAATCGAGTAGCTCTTGTCCGCTGGGCTTTACAGTGGGGCAAAGTCTGTTTGAATGATGTCAATTGCTGTCCTCTGCCGAATCAGATCGAATAAACAATTGACTCGTGGTAACACGATTTCTGGGATGTAGTATGCTAAAACGCTGATATGGAGTTTTACTAATTATTCTTCTCCTCGCACATTAATTACAGTGTGAACACTCTACCAAAAGCTCTGAATCCTTGCGATCGGCGACTGGTGACTGGCGACTGGGGAGTGGGGAAGTGGGGGAGATGAGGGAGATGGAGAGATGGGGAGATGGGGAGACAAGGGAGACAAGGGAGACAAGGAGAATAAAAGTCAACAGTCAACAGTTACCACTCCCCAGTCACCAGTCACCAGTCACCAGTCAATACTCCCTGTTAGGC
>NZ_JACKZU010000428.1:0-6558 GCF_014222165.1 Nostoc sp. 2RC | reverse complement strand
TGGGGAGTGTGGGGAGTGTGGAGGGTAATTTTTTGGATACTTAGCTAGAAATCCCACACAAAATTTCGTTCACCCCTGAGGCATTAGCAAATCTTAGTGAAGCTTTGGCACTGCATTTTGAACCACCTGTAGCTACAATTGTCAGCGCAAAGTAAGTTTGAAAAGGATCTTGACTGAAGCGATCGCTTAAATTAGCAAACGACTGGAGTACAGGCAGTAAATATCCGATCGACAGTGCGATTTCGTTAATTAGTTTAAAGCGATGGTGACTAAAAGCATGAGTTTGTCAATGAAACTAAAGTGTTTAGTCAACAAAACGATGAGTTTGTAAATAATCCTAAAGCGTTTAGTCAACAAAACGATGAGTTTGTAAATGAAACTAAAGTTATCGTTATGACAATGATAACGGTGATTGATGGCGATCGCGTTTTTTGGAGATGACAATTTTAGCTTTTTCAAACAACTACGTATATTTAAAAAATCAAATATGAGTCTTATTTGTATGATAGTAAAAGTTAATTAGACATAAATTGAATCTATTATGGAAGAATTTTATACTAAAATAAATGGTTATAAATACCATGTTTTAGATTCGCGCAATGGACATGAGAGCGTAATTCTACTACATGGTTGGCCGGATGAAAGTTCTTTATGGAGATTTCAGATCCCCGCTTTGGTGGAATTTGGATATCGTGTTATCTGCTTTGATTGGCTTGGTCATGGACAGAGCGAAAAGACTGAAGAATTAAATAAGTATACCCTTGCCTCACTGTCAGCTGATGTCATCGGATTGATGGATGCCCTGAATGTGAAAAAAGCGCATTGTATTGCTCATGATTATGGAGCAATAGTGGGTTGGGAAATGGCAACGAGATATCCAGAACGGCTGATATCATATACTGCGTTATCAGCAGGACATCCTCTGGCATTGATCGAAAATCTTTCCTTTCAATCAATGATTAAAAGTTGGTATTTAGTATTCAACCCCTTGCCTGTGGCAATACCCATATATCGTGCAAACAATGGATTTTTTTTCAGGTGGGTACTGCGTGGACATCCTGATAAAGAAAGCATCGTTGAAAAGTTTTTACATGAAGATAACTCTTTCTATATTCAAGTTTGGGAAAAAGCCAATCCCGTACTCCCGTTTATTGTGTCTTCACTTCGTAGCAATCAATCACAGCTAAATTTGATCCAAGTTCCGACCCTTGGCATTTGGAGTTCTGGGGACAACTTTATGGCTGAAGAACAGATGAGTAAATCTGGTGTTTTCGTCCAAGCTGAGTGGCAATACATACGAATAAATAAATGTAATCATTGGCTTCAATTAGAAAACCCTGAGGAAATTAATCAGCATTTGCTTGAGTGGCTGAATAAACACTCAAAAAGTAAATTTTAAATATGGGAGGCATGGCGATCGCGTTTTTTGGAGATGACATGAAATTAGCGATCGCTATAATGATATCGAGCTTGAATAAACTCAACTCTGTTGTCAGTAACTACATAAACAATACGGTCAGCTTGATTAATTCGACGCGACCAGACATTAAATTTATTTACTCTTCTTTATCAAGTTCAAACTTCTTTCGGAGTTCCTCTATAGACTGCGGTTGATTAGTCTTAGCCTTAACAAGTTGTAAAGCATCTAGAAGTCGTGCTGCATTTTCAGGTGATTGAAACAAATATGCCGTTTCTATGATGCTATTAAGTTCCGCAGTCGGAATTACAGATACACTTTCAGCACCTTCACGATTCACTACTACAGGTTCACGGCTGCTAATTGCCTCTTCATAAATTTTGTCAAAATTATTGCACGCTTCAGTGTAGTTGATTTGGTAAGGCATTTTTTAGTTCTCAATTTATGTGTTATTCTTTGCTAAACACTTGACTAGAGACATGTTTCGGCTTGAATTTCTTGAATTATAGTTAAAATTTCCTCTTTCGATTCGATGTGCCTTGCTAAAACTTCAGCTGTTGATTCAAGTACTCGCTCAGAAAATACTTTAGCTAAATCTTGGCGCAAACTCTGTCCAATGTAAAACTTGAGTAATGCTTCAAGTGTCATATCTCGATTAGCTGCAATTTTTTTAAGCGATTCCAATGTATCGGTTGGTATTTTTATTGGTACTGTTTCTGTCGCACGGGGTTTTAAGTGTAGTTCGAGTTCTTCGTTAGGCTTGTTCATATAACTTTCTTTCTGTGCGAGTAGCTGGACGGGCAGAAATAATGCGTGTTCGCCTACTGCGTTCTACATAAACTACAAGCAATAAGCGTTGAGAAAGAGAATAACCTAAAATGAAATTGCGCTGTTCATGATTAGCAGTAGCATCACCCACTTGGTAGAAAGGGTCAAAAAAAACCTCTGTTGCTTCTTCAAACGTAACACCATGTTTTTCAATATTACTTTGTGCTTTATTTTCATCCCATTCAAATTCAACACCTTGTAGACGATAAACAATATCCATGTATCAATTTTGCTTTTGAGTTATTCATTCTCTCTAATCTTCTACTTGATTAACTCTCAGGTAAACTGGCAAATGCTTCTTCAACTAACTGCTTTGTTTTAGCATCTAAACGCAGCCAATCGACTTCATTGAATTCATCAATCAAACTAGTATCAATATTAGCCGCTTCTTTTTCAGGGTTGTATTCAATAAAACATACTTGATAACACAACTCCCACAAATCTATACTCGCTTGCTGCTGTTGACGCTGCAAAAGTAAATGATATCCTGGATGGGGCATTGGTAGGCGAGTTAGAGTCTGTCTGATTTCATCTGCTTCTTGGGGCGTTGCAGTTTCCATTGCTTGCAACAGTTCAGTCACCAACGCTTTGATTTCATCAGTGGTGTTAGGCGGCCAAATCAGGACATCATGGTAAGTTCCTGTCCACGAAGACTCATCAAGCTGTTTGCGGATATTGTCGATAACGCGAATAAAAGCAGGTTGCATGAGGATTTCAGCCTGACGCCATGCAACTGGGTTTGTTATTTTAGGTGGCATTGGTAATCAACAGGGGCACTAAAAGAGAAATAAACAGTCTGCGTTTATTAAAAAGCTGCGTTTTTAATCTAAATCTTTTTTCAAGATAGCGGATTTCATGGAAGAAAATTTGGAGATATTTATTACTAGCGGAAAATTTCGGTGATAACTCTGGGGAGGGAATATGATAGGCAAGTTACTAGATCATCGTTACCAAATAATTCGAGTCCTGGCGACGGGAGGATTTGGTCAAACATACATTGCTGAAGATACTAGGCGGCCAGGTA
This sequence comes from Nostoc sp. 2RC, assembly GCF_014222165.1. Lineage (NCBI taxonomy): Bacteria > Bacillati > Cyanobacteriota > Cyanophyceae > Nostocales > Nostocaceae > Nostoc > Nostoc sp. 2RC. The sequence continues at coordinate 3,289 of NZ_JACKZU010000428.1, read as the reverse complement.
ACCCTGTTTGCGTTGTCAAGCACCTCAAGCCCGGAACTGACCCCAGAGTTTTTGCTACTGCTAAACGTCTGTTCAATAGCGAAGCCGAAACCTTGGAAAAACTTGGTAACCACGACCAAATACCAAGGCTACTGGCTTACTTTGACGAAAACCAAGAATTCTATTTAGTACAAGAATACGTTGAAGGACACACCCTAGCTGAGGAACTTTTACCTGGTAAGCGCTGGAGTGAAAGCCAAGTAATTCAACTGTTGCAGGAAGTTCTGGCGATTCTGGAATTTGTCCATCAGCAAGGTGTGATTCACCGCGACATCAAACCAGATAATATTATCCGTCGCACCTCAGATAATAAATTTGTTTTGGTAGACTTTGGGGCAGTTAAGCAACTGCGTACCCAAATGGTGACAGTCGGCGGACAAGGTTCTGCCACAGTGGTTATCGGTACTCCTGGCTATATGCCCACAGAACAAGGGCAAGGTAAACCACGCCCCAACAGTGATATTTATTCCTTGGGAATCATTGCCATTCAAGCATTAACAGGATTGCCAGCAACAGAATTACAGGAAGATCCAGAAACAGGGGAAATCATTTGGCGGCATTCTGTAACTGTCAACCCACGACTAGCAGCAGTGTTGGCAAAGATGGTGCGTTATCACTTCAAAGACCGTTACCAAACTGCCACGGAAGCATTGCAAGCATGTCAAAATGCGATTAATCCTGTAATTGCAATTTCCAGACCCCAAGAAGCTGGAAAAAATTTCAGTACCCAAGCAACCAAACCCCGACGCCAAGTAGTATCTCGCCAGCACACTCTAGCAGTTGCGCCAGCAAATCATGTCCCCCCTAGACCTGTGCATCAGACTAGCAAATCCGATCCCTGGCCAATATTAATTGGCATATTGTTGGCGGGAGGTGCTGCTGCTTTGGTAGCAAATGTATATCCCAATATGAAAAATTTAGCAGCTAACTTTACAGGTAGCGATCGCACTTTAGCAAACAAATGCTCTGCAATTGTTGTGGGAAATTCTAATATCCGTTCTGAACCTAGTTCCATTAATTCTGGTAACATTGTGCAAACTGTTGGTAACAATACCAGCTTCGAGGTAACTGGCAAGCAGACAAAACGAGGTTGGATAGAAGTTAAACTTAAATCTGGAAATTCGGCTTGGGCACACCAAGATGTAGTAGCCAATAAAGGAGAATGGACTTCTTGCCTGCGAGAAAAAGGCATTGCCACTAAAATCGTAGACGATAGTACCTTAATTACTACTCGACCACTTCCTCAAGTCAAACCAAAATCTAAAGATGTAGTAATTTCATCGTCAGAAAAATCAAACCCATCAACTTCTGATAATGGAAAATCACAGCCTAATGAAAACAGTACCCAAATTTTAGAACAAGCAAAAAAGAAGTATGATTCTGGAGATGTAGTTGGAGCGATCGCACTTTTAAAATCAATTCCCACAACTGCCGCTTCTGATATCCAAGAAACCCGCAAAGTTATCAACCAGTGGCAAGAAGATTGGACAAAAGCCGATGCATTATTTAATGATATTAATCAAGCATTAGAATCCGGTCAATGGGATAAAGTTTTAGATTACAAAAACCATCCAGAAAAATTGCCTAATACTCAATATTGGCGAAATAAAATAGAACCCTTATTTAAACAAGCTGCTGAAAATTTGGCAAAACAAGCACTAGAAAAAATAGATAGTCAAGTTAATCAGAAAAATCCTCAAAAACAAGTTACCGATACTAAACAATCTGACACTACAAAGAGTTCCAAAGCCACGGAGTAAAGAAAAATGGGCGTTGTAGAACGGGGGGATGGGGAGATGGGGAAAAGGTTAAAGGTTAAAGGGAAAAGGTTAAAGGGAAAAGGTTAAAGGGAAAAGGTTAAAGGTTAAAGGGAAAAGGAATCAATTTAATCTTTACCCTTTACCCCTTTCCCCTTTCCCTTTCCCCATGCCCCATGCCCAATGCCCAATACCCAATTACGACAACCTATTAAAAATCCACTCCTCGTTTGAGTTCTACGCCTTGATTTGCATAGTGTTTGTGGCAGTAAACTTCTGAGTGAACGCTAGCCAAATCAAAGTATGTTGGTTGATTTTGACAGCGACCAGTGATAATAATTTCAGTGTCGCGGGGTTTGCGGAGTAAAGCTTGGACAATGGGTTCAACTGGGAGTAGTTCTAGGTCTACTGTGGGATTGAGTTCATCGAGAATAATTGTTTTATATAATCCAGAAGCAATGGCAACTTTGGCAATTTCCCAACCGCGTTCGGCTTCTATGTAGTCTAATTCTTGCCGAGAATTTCGCCAAACAATTGCATCTCGACCGCAGCGTTGATGATCTACCACTTCTGGATATGATTGTTGCAAAGCAGCGATCGCCGCATCTTCTGTATAACCACTACCACCTTTAAGCCATTGCATAATTAATACACGGGTAGAACCAGGGTGATTAATTCCTCTACCAATTGCCTGCAAAGCTTTACCCAAAGCACTCGTAGATTTACCCTTACCAGCACCAGTATAAATTTCAATACCATTAAGTAAAAGTGCTTTAGCAGTTGGGTGGTGGTGGGGTTTCATTTCTGAGTGTAAATCTGCAATATCCAGCAACTTTTGTGGTGCAGCCCGTCCGGTGGCAATGATTTCCAACTCTTGGGGTTTGGATTTTAATGTCCGCACCACTTCATCCACTGGTAGCAAACCCAAATCCAGTACAGGGTTAATTTCATCCAAAACCACAACTGAATATAAACCGCTAGCTATGGCACCCTTGGCGACATCCCAACCCCGCGCCGCTTCCTCTTTATCAAAAGCAGTAATTTCTTCGGGGCCAAAAAATTCCGCCCTGCCAGTGCGAACCTGGTCAATTAAATGAGGAAAACCACGTTGCAAAGCAGCGATCGCTCCATCTTCATCATAATCACGCTCAGGCCCCTTTAAAAACCGCAGTAGTAAAACCCGATTGGAATTAGTAGGTGTATTAATTCCCAACCCAATGGAACGCAAAACCACCCCTAAAGCCGCCTGAGACTTACCTTTCCCCGCACCATCATAGACATGAATTTGACCAACAAGCCGTTCCTGACGCACTTGCGCCGTGCGAATACCAATACCGTTCCTGATCATTTCTTGAAAAGTTATAATATAGCACTGTTTGGGCATGGGGCATGGGGAAAGGGAAAGGGGTAAGGGGTAAAGGGTAAAGACTAAATTGATTCCTTTTCCCTTTTCCCTTTAACCTTTTCCCCTTCTCCCCCTACCTCCCCTACTC
>NZ_JACKZU010000427.1:0-6564 GCF_014222165.1 Nostoc sp. 2RC | reverse complement strand
CTTTGTTTGTGTCCTCGTGTCCTCCGAAGTTTGGATCGGAGGAAGCCTCCGCTCCAACTTCTCTCCGTGTCCCCGTGTCCTCTGCTCCTGAGGAATAGGCGTAAGAACTCCAGTTGATGTAGGCGCGGGCTAGGTCTTGGTCATCTGTCCAGTTTTGCGATTCTATTAGACCTTGGAGTCCAGCACCGTAAGCACCTGGGCGAGAACCAAAAATGCGATAAAGCGATCGCTGTTTTGCTGTTTCTAAAGTTAAACCTTGTTGAGTCCACAAATCAGTCTCTTGGCGAACTGCAACGGCCAGGGGATTTTGTTCTGGGGGTTCATCCAGGTTTGCCACGGCTGTCACTGCTTGAGCGAATAAATCTATTAAGTTGGGAAATGCATCCCGAAAGAATCCGGAAATTCGCAACGTCACATCCACGCGGGGACGCCCCAAAACTGCCAGAGGCAAAATTTCAAAATCCACAACTCGCCGTGCTGCACCATCCCACACGGGTCTGACTCCCAGTAAAGCCAAGGCTTCAGCAATGTCATCGCCTCCAGTTCTCATGGTGGCAGTTCCCCACAATGATAATCCTAGTGTTTTTGGATACTCACCATGTTCTTGGGTGTAATATTCAATCAGGCTTTCAGCTGCTTTTCTACCGATATCCCAAGCTGTTTCCGTGGGGATAGCACGAATATCTACAGAGTAAAAATTTTTACCAGTTGGCAGAACTTCTGGACGCCCACGGGTGGGTGCACCAGATGGGGCACTCTTGACGTATCCGCCATTAAGTCCGTGTAATAAATGGCTGATTTCTTGGTGAGTTTGTTGTAAAGCAGGAAGCAAACGATGGCGTATCCAATTTAGGGTAGTGGGGAGTGGGGAGTTGGGAGTTGGGAGTGGAGAGTTGGGAGTGGGGAGTGGGGAGTTAGGAGTTAGGAGTGGAGAGTTGGGAGTGGGGAGTGGGGAGTTAGGAGTTAGGAGTGGAGAGTTAGGAGTGTTGAATTCTGAATTCTGAGTTCTGAATTCTGAATTCTGAGTTCTGAGTTCTGAGTTCTGACTGATGAGTTGTTCTACTAACACCGCTGCGTGTTGTTCTAGGACTTCAACAATATCACCGTTGGTGCGACATTCTGTGCCATTGACTACTGAATATTCACCACTAGTGATGGATGGGTCTGCGGTGAGGGGGTCGAAGTCTAGACCCCAATCTTGGGCTATGGCGCGGGTAATGCCTACAGAATAGCGATTGGGTATGCGGGCGATCGCTACTATCAAATCTCTTAATTGCTGTCCTTGGGGACATTGCCCAAAAATGTGTAAGCCATCACGGATTTGAGCTTCTTTGAGTTCGCAAAGATAGCCATCTAATGAATTCAAAATTGATAATTCTGAATTTAAAATTTCTTCGTTTTGAATTCCTAAATCAAGATGTAAATTTTCTTTAAGAATTAATTCCTGGATGCGATGGCGAATTGTTGCTAAACGTGAAGGATCTAAACTTTCCGCTTCATAATACTCATCAATTAAATTTTCTAATTGTTGCAAAGAACCGTAAAGTTCTGCACGAGTCATGGGCGGCGTCAGGTGGTCTATAATCACCGCTTGGGCGCGACGTTTGGCTTGGGAACCTTCACCAGGGTCATTGACAATAAATGGGTACAGGTGGGGAAGTGCGCCGAAAGCTACTTCTGGGTAACAATTACTCGATAAAGCTACACTTTTACCGGGTAGCCATTCTAAATTTCCATGTTTGCCCACATGAACTACAGCATCAGCACCAAAACATTCTCTAACCCAATAGTAAAAAGCCAAATAAGCATGGGTTGGTTCTAAATCTGGTGCATGATAATTCAAACTAGGGTCATTATCATAACCCCTTGATGGCTGAATTCCGACAAAGATATTGCCGAGTTGAATTCCAGGAACGGGAAAGGAGGACGCGGGGACGCAAAGACACTCTGACGCGGAGAGTTCTTTCCCCGCGTCAGAGTGTCTCCCAGTCTCCGCGTCCTCTTCTATCCCCCACCGTTCACTAATACCTTGCCTAACTTGTTCTGGTAAAGAAGCGAAATATTCTTGATATTCTGTCCAAGAGAGACTTTGTTGTACCGGACGCCATTCTCGACTTTCCGGATCGTTGGTGATGCCAGATGTTAGCCGTTGAATCAACTCATCTCCTTGGGTAGGTGGATTTTCCACTTGATACCCTGCTTGGTGTAAAGCTTGCAGGATTCCTGTGCAACTAGCTGGGGTATCAAGTCCCACACCGTTAGCTAGGCGTCCATTGCGGTTGGGGTAGTTTGCCAAAATTAAGGCAATTCGCCTTTCTTGGGGTGGTTTTGAACGTAAGCGCACCCAATTTGCTGCTAGTTGAGCAACGAATTCGATGCGATCGCTCACTGGTTCATAAACTACCACATCTGTTTCTAAATCGGAATTACGAGTTTGCACCGCTTTAAAAGAGACAGCACGAGTAATAATCCGCCCATCTACTTCTGGTAGCGCTACATTCATCCCAATATCGCGGGGAGAAAGACCTTTAAACTGTAACTCCCACTGTTCAACAGAACCCCCACTGAGGATAACTTGCAATACAGGCACATCTAATTTTTCCCACAGTTCGGTTTGAGGTGTCTCGCTCTCCAACCTTGCTAGAGAAAAACTTGTGGTATTCAGCAACAGTGCAATTGCTTGGCCTTCTTTGGGTTGAAAAAATTCACTCAACTCAAGTTGAACATCCGCTTCCCGCAAAGAGGAAACAAAAATAGGCACAGGTTGTAAATTTTTTTGTACCAATGCTTGACATAAAGCATCGATTACCTTGATATTTCCCGCTAAATAATGGGCGCGGTAAAAGAGAATGCCGACTTTGGGTATGGGGTATTGGGCATGGGGCATTGGGCATTGGGCATTGGTTATTCCCCGCGTAAGAGCGTCCCCGTGTCCCCTTATCTCCCCATCTCCCTCATTCCCATGCCCCATAGCCCATTCATACAATCCCACACGTGGAATGCACTGCGGTGGTGGTGGATTGTAGGCAGTTAACAAACAGGTGTCGGCGATAAATTGCAAAGCATGAACAAAATTTTCTACGCCGCCTTGGCTAAAATACTGCCATACCTGGTTAACAATGCCTAAAGACGCGGTAGACTGAGAGATCAAGTCGGGATCGAGACTATCGTCTCCGGGCATTACAATAAGGGTTGTGCCATTACGTTGCACAATTTCCTGCACTACTTCTAAACCATAAGCCCAGTAGGAACGTCCTCCTAAAAGGCGCAGAATTATTACCTTGGCATGTTCTAAAACCTGCTCTGCGTAAGTATCTATGCTTATTTGTTGCTGCAATTGCAACAAATTGGCGACTCTGAATGTGGGAAAGGACGCAGGTAATTTGCCAAGGGCAGCCGCCAGGGTTTGAATGTCGGTATCAGCAGCCGTAATCAAGACCAAAGTGGCTGGTGTTTGCTCTATAAAAATTAAACTTTCTGACTGATTGAATCCACCCGATATGCCACTAATACGATGCATAATCTTGTATTACCGTCTTAAACTATTGGTTAGTACACAATAAAAAAGGAGTCAGAATTCATTAATTTAGAAGACTCCATACATTAAAGTGTGGATTTTTAATAATGAAGAATTCTGAACTTTGTTTCGCCCACAAGGGGACGACGTTTCCACTAATACTCATCACAGACTCAAGCTGTGATTTCTCGTGAATTCTGACGCCTTGGTGGAGCATCTCTAATCTTTGTTCCTGAGTTCTGAGTTTTTTAAGAAAAATAAACTTTCGTCTTTGCATTCAGCCCTCTCTTACAGAATGATTGAAAATGCTGAGTTCTCCAGATTTGAGCCTTTCTCGAACCTTGCCTGTTGTTGTCTTCAATCGGCTAGGGGAATTATTAGAGCAGATGGCTCAAACGCTGGGAAGTCAAGCTGTGGTAATGACAGAAGCTATGTTGGCTTCGATTCGCATACCTGTGGAGTGGCAAAGGCAGAGGTTTACAGTAGTCCTTTCTGAGCAGTTTAGTGTGCTGTTGGTGGCTAATTTGGCAGAAGATGTGGCTTTGGCTTCTCTTTCACAGACGCTAGCGCTAACCCCCAGAGTCAAGGATGAACAAGAACAAGTACCTGCTGAAAACTCAGAATTTAGTACTGAGAATTCAGTACTAGATGCTACATTGACATTTAATTTAGAGGCGATCGCTTCTTTTATATCGGAATTGAGAGACTTGTTTGAGTGCGATTCTGATACTTACCAAAATCTCGAAACCTATCGCCAAGTTATTAGACCTAACGATCCCACACTGCAAAGTAAATTTACACTGTTGTTATTAGAGTATTTTCTAGCTCAGCCAAACCAAGAAATCATATCACCTCCCAGTGCGATGGGGCCAGCTGTTTATATTTGTCAACCAGTAGAAGATGCCCTAAAAAAACAAGTTTCCCAAGAACAGCTGTTAAATCAAGTAACAACGCAGATCCGCAAAAGCCTTGATTTACCGGTGATTATGGCAACAGCAATTACACAAGTGCGTGAATTTCTAGAATTAGACAGATTAGTAATTTATAAATTTCAGGGTTCTCAAGTCAAGACTCAACAATACCAGTTGGATAGTATTAATTTCAATAGTACGGCACTGGCGACAACAGAAGGAATTTTAGCTAGTGGTATCAAACCGGAAATCTCAATTAAAGGAAACCAAGACTTAAATTTTTCTACTGATAACGATAACCGTAGAACCCCAATTTCTGTATCAGTAAATAATCAATCTGTACCAGAAGAATATCAAAATTATCGGGGTTATGTAGTCTATGAAGCCCGTGGTAAAGATGGTATTACATCGGTATTGAATTATAGAGAAAGAAATTGTTTTTTACCAACTTCTCAATGTTGGAAAAAGTATCGCCAAGGCTTTACTTTAGCTGTGGATGATGTGGAAAAAACTTATGCTTTAGAAGAGTGTTTGTTAAATTTTTTAAGGGAATGCCAAGTCCGGGCAAAGTTAGCTGCACCGATTATCTTTGAAGAAAAACTCTGGGGATTGTTAATTGCTCATCAGTGCGATCGACCGCGTCAATGGACTGATAGCGAAAAAAATTTGCTTAGTTCCATCGCCGAACAATTAGCGATCGCTATTCACCAAGCTGAGTTAATGCAAACCCTCACCCAAGAAAAACAAACGCTGGAAGAACGAGTTATTGAACGTACAAGGGCGCTACGGGACGCCTTACTGGCCGCCGAAGCTGCTAGCCGCCTCAGAAGTGAATTTCTGGCTACCATCAGTCATGAATTACTCACGCCTTTAACTTATGTGATTGGTATGTCTTCGACGTTGTTACGCTGGCCTTTGGGTGAATTAAGTCAACGACAACGGGATTATCTACAAACAATCCATGATAGTGGAGAACATTTATTAGAAATGATTAATGACATCCTCGATTTATCACAAATCGAGGCTGGGAAGACAGCTTTAAATATTTGTGAATTTTCTTTAGTGAATGTTGCCGAAAGAACTATAGAATCACTACGGCAAAAAGCAATCAGCCAACAAGTAAATCTGAAACTGGATTTGCAAATCGACCAAAGGCGCGATCGCTTTATCGCTGACTCCGAACGAGTAGAACAAATTCTCTGGAATCTTTTAACTAATGCAATTAAATTCACTCCCGAAAATGGTAGTGTTACTTTGCGTCTTTGGGTAGAAGAAGATACCGCGATTTTTCAAGTCGAAGACACCGGAATTGGCATTCCTGAAGAACAATTACCATTACTATTTGAGAAATTCCAGCAACTCGATACACCCTATCGCCGCCGCTATGAAGGTACTGGACTGGGACTAGCTTTAACTAAACAACTTGTAGAACTCCATCGCGGTCGCATCGAAGTAGAATCAACGGTGAATGTTGGCTCAATTTTTACTGTATGGATACCAACTCAAACAATGAAAGTTAGTGGTGAGTTTTGAGTTAGGAGTTAGGAGTTTGGAGTGAGGAGTTTGGAGTTTGGAGTTTGGAGTTTGGAGTTTGGAGTTTGGAGTTTGGAGTTTGGAGTTTGGAGTTTGGAGTGAGGAGTTTGGAGTTTGGAGTTTGGAGTTTGGAGTTAGGAGTGAGGAGTGAGGAGTTAACAATTGTTCTCCCTTGTCTCCCCATGCCCCATGCCCCATACCCAATATTATTTTGACGCTAAATTTGTTAGCATTTTTTCAAACACTTTCAACACATGTTCTTTACCGTTATCTCTGGTAAAAATAGTGTAATTAGGATGAGAATTGATTTCAATTAACCAATATTGATTATCTTCATCTAAGACAATATCTAAGCCACAATAATCAAGGTCTAATTCTTCAAAAATTGGTCTGGCAAAATTATTAATTTCTGACAATATTTGTGCATCGCTGATATGTTGAGCTTTTGCACCATCCCAGTGGAGAGGACTTAAGTTACCTGTAAAATTTGCGTTACTTATATCTTTTTCATAGAGTAAAACTAATTCTTGATTTAAGAAAATTGCTCTATATTCAGATTTTATATTAATGAATTCTTGAGCCAGAGCAATATAATCATATCTA
>NZ_JACKZU010000426.1:0-6607 GCF_014222165.1 Nostoc sp. 2RC | reverse complement strand
CGTGCTAGTTGCAGTACTTGTAATAGTACACAAATACTATGATTTAGCGATCGCCTGTGCCAGTTGCGTAAGTCCTGTTGGTATTATGTGGTTGCTTTGATGGTAAATAAAATTAAGTTTGACGATTTGACAGTATAAAATAATGGTGAATTATTTGATTTCTCCACTCACAGCAAAAGATGAGCCTTTTTTGTGGGAAATGCTTTACGAAGCAGCACATTTGAGAAAGGAAGGTAATTTGACTGTGCAGGATGCCATAAATCATCCTGATTTGGCAAAATATGTTAAAAATTGGGGAGGCAAAGATGATAGTGGCTTTGTTGCTATTTTAGAAAGTACGAATCAGCCAGTGGGAGCAGCATGGCTGCGTTTATTGACTGGTGAAAATCAAGGATATGGTTATATTAGCGATCGCATTCCCGAATTAGCAATAGCAATTGTCCCTGAATATCGCAATCAAGGTATAGGAACACAGTTACTCAAGCATGTATTAGCAGCAGCCAAAACATCCTATGAGTCAATATCTCTCAGCATTAGAGCCACAAATCCCGCCTTGGCTTTATATCAAAGATTAGGTTTTGCAATCGTCTCTGGTAGCGAGACAATTAACCGAGTTGGTGAAATTTCTTTGAAGATGAAAGTTGATTTATAGCAATCCCAAATCATTTGTGAAATCAGCTAATGCGCGCTAAAAAAGCCAGGACTTACGCAACGCCGATATTGTCATTGCGATCGTAACAAAGTTTAGGGAAGCAATCCCAGCCTTATATCATGTCCGCATAATTAGTTATGATTCCCACAGCCATTGCACCCCACCCCTTAATCTCCTCCCCGCCTGCGGGGAGGGGAGACAAAGCGTAGCTTTGGCTCTTTGGGGTTTTTCGGGTTTAATAAGGCTTGATATTTACAAATCCATCAGGCAAATAACAACAGAAAATTTCATTACAACATAAAGCCTCACTATTTTAGAAAGAAATAAAAATTAATTTTGTTAACATTTGATTACCATAATATTTGGTATTTTACCCAATTAGTTGGTATTATCTTCAGTACATTGCATAGATACACTGAATCGATTTAGAAAAATGCAAATTTCACAAGAGGTTTGCGGCTAATTTTGGCTATTGATTCATTGCATACAGCTTGTTTGAATTCAGAATTTTTAACTCTGAATTCTACCGAAATTTTTTCAATATCCCATAGAAAACGGAGAAATGTTTTATGCGTTTTAGCCGCAAAATACCCATTGCATCTTTAATACTATCAACACTGGTTTTGTGGCAGCCTACTTTAGCTGACTCAAACAATAATCTTCCCCGATTTCGAGAACAAAAAATAGCAACTCTTTGGAACAAAAATAAGTGTTCTGGAGGTATTTCACAAAATTTTCGATTGGATGGAGAAGTCAATAATCCAACTACCTATCACTTGTACAATCTGAAAAATTTACGAAATACTTTAAAAATTCAAAATCCAGGATTAGTAACTGAAATTACTGTCAGCTTTCAAACCGGTTCAGGGCCAAGAACAGAAACATACTATGGAGTTCCCCTCTGGGAATTAATTAATAATCCCAAAGCCGGAGGTGGTCTTAAACCTGGAAATTCTGGATTGAATCCGAAAAACTCTTTTCTGCGACAATATGTTTTAGTTGAAGCCACAGATTGTTATGGTGCAGTCGTGGCTATTGGAGAAATTCAACCGAACTTTGAAGGAAAAACAGTACTAGTTGCCTTTGCCAAAAAAGATAGTAATGGGAAAGTCGTATATCTAGCAGATGAAGGATTTGCTCGTTTAGTTGTTCCAGGTGATAAAGCTGGAGGTCGTTACGTTAGTAATGTGAGAAATATTATTGTACTATCTGCTCCTCCTTCTCCTTTGAAACAAAAATAAATTGTTCCACATTTAACTTGTACATTGACTGGATTAGACTGTTGACCGTTGACAGTAAACAGTCTAATCCAGTCAAATACTACCACGAGTAGTTGTGCAATTTAGACGTGCATTAGCTTATCTAAACTCTAAAAACCTCTTTTATCCCGTTTTTTAACTGTGGCGCTTCTCACCTACTTGAACTAGTTGCCTATTGGCTGATGCTTGTTTTTTCTTCAATCCAACAGCTATACTAACCGCAAGAAATATCCCGCCTATGCTACTGGGTTCAGGAACAGGTTTAGAAGTAACATTTACAGGACTAAATCCATATTTAGCCAGTACTTCCTGTGCTTCTGGTGACAGAATGTAATCAGCTAATTCTTGACCTTTAGGACTAGCATCTTTGAGTACAGTCAAGCCATAATCTGCTTTAATTGCTAAATTTTCTGGTAATTCTACAACTTTCAAATTCGGTGAAATTTGTAATGCTGCAAGCGCACTAGTGTAATAAGATATGAACGCATCTACTTTTAACTCTTGAGGAGCTTCTTGCAGACCCCAAGCGATGAGACCACCCGATGTAAATTTGTCTGGCGGTACTAACTCTTGGGTGAAAAAGATAGATTTTTGATTGAGATTTTCTAAACTCCCTGGTAATATGGCGTCTGCTTTACGATATACATCTTGTGTATAAGCACCCAAAGGATCTGATAAAGGTGGAAATGTACCTATTTTGCCAGCATTACTCAGTAATTGTTGTAAAAAGTTATTGGTTGTTAATTCAAAATCTGAATTGACAACTGCCACTAAACGATTGCTAGTAAAATTTACCACTGGCCCGCTCAGTCCTTCTTGATATAAAGTCAGGGGGTTGCTAACATCAGCACTAGCAAAAACATCGGCTTTTTCACCATTTTCTATGCGTTCGCGTTGTAAACCAGAAAAAGCAAAGCTTGTTTCTACAGTTCCACCTTTGACATTTTCAAAATTCTTAGCTACTTCTGAAAGCGCACCCCTCAAACTCCCAGCACCAAATAAAACAACTTTGTCAGCTTCTGTTGGTGATATCTCTCTAAAGGTAGCAGCTAAAGTTTGGTTGGTAACAGAGAGATGAAAAATACAGGTAGTTAGTGAGGCAAGAACTAAATATTTTTTGCTCATTGTTTAGATTCAGTAATATTGCGGTATTAGAAGTAGTAAGAACTTAAATTACTGGCATTTTTTACCAGTGAAATTGGTATATACAAGTATTTGCTTGCAAGTTGCGATCGCTTTGATTACGTATATATACTTTGGTTGTGGCTATTCTACCAACTTAGTTGGATAAAATCAATTCAACTACGTAATCAAACGCTGACTTGATGAAAAAAATTTGAAGTAAAAGGCGAAATCCCTGAGTTGTTGAAGCTTCAGGGATTTGTGATTTGCAATTCCTACAAATAGGACTCGATTAGATTGTTGACTGTTGACTGTTGACAGTCAACAACCATGCTAGTAGTTTGCCAACCCAAAAATGTTTGGAGATTGGTTAAAGGGTCAGGGATAAAAAACCGGGTGAGCGAAAAAAGGTGTGGGAAGTGTGGGAAGTGTGGAGGGTAATTTTTTGGATACTTAGCTAGAAATCCCACACAAAATTTCGTTCACCCTAAAAAACCTTTTCCCTTTCCCCTTTCCCCTTTCCCCCTCCAAGTTTACTTGGCGAACTACTAGTGTAATTATGCTTTTTTAGCGCGCATTAGCTTATCTTGTTCGATATTCACTGCCAGACATAGATGAGAACAAACAAAATAATCCAGATAACATCGACGAAGTGCCAAAACAATGAAGTTGCATTCACCCCAAAGTGACCTGTGTCGTAGTTACCAGGGATAAAAGAACGCACTAAAATAATCAACTGCAACAAAATACCAGTGAAAACGTGCAAACCGTGGAAGCCTGTAAGCAAATAGAACGTGCCACCAAATACCCCTGAGGTGAAGCCAAAGTCGAGGCCATTCCATTCAATGGCTTGCCCAATTAAAAAGTAAGTTCCCATCGCCATTGTTGCCACAAGAAACAGGCGAAATTTTACTAAGTCATGGCGTTGAAGGGCGCGTTCTGCTAAGTAAATTACAAAGCTACTGGCAACTAGAATTATTGTGTTAATTGCAGGTTCTTTTACTTCTAATCCAGAAACACCGGCAGGTAGCCAGTTGGGAGTTGTTGTTTTGTAGATGATATATCCTGCAAAAAAACTTAAGAAAATTACGCTTTCAGAAAGTAGGAAGACAATGAAGCCAAACATTTTGTTGCCTTCTTCATCGTGGCTATGTTCTACTTCTGTGTGGTGTAATTCGTGGGAATTGAGATAGCTGTCCATTGGTGAAGTTGGCTTTTGAAGGTGAGTTTGAAACGCTCTAGGTAGCAAAGGAAAGCGCAGAGGTACGCAAAGGATTTCTGCGCTTTCCCAATGGGTTATTCTGGGAGGTTGGCTGTTAAGGGTTCAGATTTGCCGTAGCCGTAGGGTTCACTGACGATGACGGGAATTTCTTCAAAGTTTTCCACGGAGGGTGGTGAAGAAACTAACCACTCTAGTCCAATTGCTCGCCAGGGGTTATCGGGTGCTTTCTCGCCTTGCATCCAAGAAATCACCATGTTGAAAATGAAGGGTAAGGTGGATACTCCTAATAGAAATCCGCCGATGCTAGCAATGAGATTCCAGGAAGTATATTCTGGGGCGTAGGAAGCGACTCGGCGTAACATTCCTTGTAATCCTAAGGGATGCATGGGCAAAAAGTTGAGGTTGGTGCCGATGAAGGTTAACCAAAAGTGGATTTTGCCCCAGCCTTCGTGGTACATCCGACCGGTCATTTTGGGAAACCAGTGATAAATGGCAGCATACAAGCCCATTGTCACAGTGCCGTAGAGGACGTAGTGGAAGTGTCCAACTACGAAGTAGGTATTGTTAACGTGGACATCCACTGGTACAGAGGAAAGCATAATTCCTGTGATGCCGGCGAAGACAAACATTACTAGTCCACCAAGGGCAAATAGCATTGGTGTAGTTAACCGCAATTTCCCGCCCCAAATGGTTGCCACCCAAGCAAAGACTTTAATTCCTGTGGGGACTGACACAAACATGGTTGTCAGCATAAAAATTAAGCGCATCCAACCAGGCGTACCACTGACATACATATGGTGAAACTCAGTAATAGTATGATGAGTTAATACACTATTGTGTTACCTGAGAGACATTGCTCATTGTGAACAATGTGCTTTTTGAACGCTAAAAATAAGCAAAATTTAAGAAAATGTCAACAAGTGAATTATTCGCAGATTTTGAACCTCCAGCTACAACCGATGGAAGTTATATGGGTATTGCATATCAAAAGCGAGCGATCGCTAGTTATTTAAATGATAAATTTGACGATGAGTTTCAAAAAGCTAAAGCTCGACTCAAGTCGGCTAAAGTCAAGGTAGGCTTATGTTGTGATAAAGGAAGCATCCAGCTACAGGCGACTTTACCAATCAAGCCAGGTGATAGGGATACTAAAAGTACGGGAACTAAACAATACAAAATATCTTTAAGTATTCCCGCTAATTTAGATGGACTTAAAACAGCCGAAGAAGAAGCTTATGAACTTGGTAAATTAATAGCTCGTAAACAGTTTGTATGGACAGATAAATATTTAGGCAAACAAGCCTCGATTCCCAAACAAATTTTAACAATCAAAACAGCTTTAGAAAGTTTTGAGCAAGAGTATTTTAAGACGAGAAAGAAAACTATAAAAAGCGAACACACATATCATCAGTATGAGTCAAGAATTAAGCAACATATTAATTTAGATTGCCCGATTACGTCAGATGCTTTAAAGGCAGAAATTTTAAAATGCTCTAGTGAATCGCAAAGATGGCAATTGTTTAAAATTCTCAATGTCTTAGCTCGCTGTTTTCAAATTGACATTGATTTATCAGTATTTAAAAAACAACCATTACCAAAAACTAGAAATATTCCTAGCGATTCAGACATTATTAGATATTTTCATGAATATGAAAAATATGCTTATGCTACACCTAGTAGACGTAGGAGTGGTTTTGAAAATAATTGGCTTTTTTGGAGATGGATGTATGGTATGATCGCAACTTACGGATTAAGACCAAGAGAAATTATTTTAGAACCTGATATAGATTGGTGGTTAAATACAGAGAATAAGGATCAAACTTGGAAAGTTAACGAAAAATGTAAGACTGGAGCTAGGGAAACTTTACCTTTATATCCTGAATGGGTTGATTTATTTGATTTAAAAAATCAACTATGTATAGAAATGTTGGCAGAAAAAATCTCAAAATTTACATCATTTAAAGATTGCAGCTATGTAGTACAACATAATGCCTCATGGTTTGATGACAAAGTGGAAATACCATTTAATCCCTATGATTTACGACACGCTTGGGCCATTCGGGCACATTTAATGGGAATACCAATCAAAGCAGCTGCTGATAATTTAGGGCATTCTGTAGAAATGCATACTAAAGTTTATCAAAAATATTTTGGGCTAGATAATCGTAAAAAAGCCATTAATGAAGCACTTAGTAAGAAATCTGATTTAGAGACACTGAGAGAAGAAAATAAAAGATTGAAATTAGAAATACAATTGTTGCGATTAGAAAATGAAAACTTAAAGCAATTAGTTGATTTAAATATTGAAATTTAGTAGTTAAATTATCCAAATTGATTTTTAAAATGTGAATT
>NZ_JACKZU010000425.1:0-6614 GCF_014222165.1 Nostoc sp. 2RC | reverse complement strand
AGCTTTGAACTATATGTTGTCCTAGTACAAAGTGAAGTATTTCGTGACCGTTTGGCTAAATTATCGTTCAAATCACAACAACTGGCTTTGCAAAATGGTCATGATGATCTGGCGCGAGAAGCACTCAAGCAAAAAAAGATTTTTACCGAAAAAGCTAATACTCTTAAAGCCAATCTAGATGAACAAACTGCCTTAGTAGGTGTTCTCAAAAGTCAACTAGCAGCCTTTGAAAGCAAAGTTTCTGAAGCTAAAGCGTTTAAAGTTCATATTAAATCCCAAATTATAGCTGCTAAGACTCAGGAGCGATTTCAAGAAATGGGTCGTAGTATGAACACTAGCAGTGCAATGGCAGCATTTGAAAGAATGGAAGCGAAAGTTTTCATACAAGAATCCCAGAGTCAATCGTTGGTAGAGTTAGCAGGTGCAGACTTAGAAAGCCAATTGGTAGCAATAGAATCTAGTAGTGAAGTAGATGAGGAATTGGCTGCTTTAAAAGCACAGATAAATTTAAAATCTCCTATCATGCCATCTAACTACACAGCTAACCAAGTAGTTGATGAAGACTTAGAAGCACTACGAAAAAAATTAGATGAATTATAGATAAAAAAAAACAATGCTATTAAGATAAACGTTTATGCCCTACCTGAAAGCCAAAAATTTAACAGTTACCAGTAAAGTTAATAGCGGTAGCACCTGCTTTTCATGAAGATAACTATACAGATAAAGAAGCCTCAAAATTTGAAGATAATATTTACTTTTATGAGTTTGCTATTAAACTTCATCAAAGCAAACCTAAATTTCAAATATGTAGTAAAAGTTATGATATTCCTTACCCCATTTTAGGTCTACCTGATAATCAAACAAGTTCTGATTTATCACAAAGAAGTTTATCAATTTTTATTATCAATTTTATCAGTAACTTACCTCTAGAGTATCGCCAGGATTTTACAGCTTTGCGAACATTATTAATGGCTCAACCAAAAGTGAAAGAAATGGTTAGTTCTACTTATAGAAAGGTACTATATGCAATTGGTGAGGGAGAAAATCATAAAAAACTAGCAGAAATAACCAATACTAGCAAAGCCCCATATAAGTTAATCCCACCAAGCATACAACTGTTGAGAATTAATCTCTAACTCATCGCAACCCCAGACAAATTTTACAAATTCACCTACGAAGTCTAAATCCTTTACCCCTTTAACTGTAATTGCATCAATCACCAAATCTGGGCTTTCTGTGTCATTAAAAACTACACCATCAAAAATTGCTGTTGCTTCTATACTCTTGCAACGTTGCCCAAATTCAATAAATGAACCAACTCTTGGAGCAGCATTAAAATTAGCATTTAGTGTAGTGTAGCCTTCTTGAAGCACTTGCTCCAATGATGACAAAGATAAACCCCGAAATTTGATTGCGTTAGGAGTATATTCAGTAATTGAGTTACCTAAAATTTCTTCAATACGTTGAACCATATATTTATATCCAGATTTAATGGACTGACACACATATATTTTTAAATAACTAAGCAACCTACATTCATAGGCTTTTAAAGCCTCTCTGCTTGCAGGGAAGAGGTTTGTAAAACGATTGAGAGCTTTTTGAGCAGTTTTATAGCCAGGAGCTTGCTTACCTAACTTCAGTTCCCAGTAAATCCTGTAAAAACCGATAACCTGCCTGCTCCAAATCCCCTACAAGAGAAAAAGTCAAGCTGCGAATTTGGATATTACCAACTTTGATATTCAACGGTTCTGCTAAGGGTACTGGATAAATTAGAATTGCCTCTTGACACCCTTTTGCTTCCGCATAGGCGACCATTTGGTTAATATCAGCTGTCGTTGGCTTAGAGGCAGCTTTATACTTGGTATCTAACACATATCTGGCTAGCCCTGTTGCCATATCATAGAGTATCAAGTCAATGTCAAAGTATAATGCTTTACACTGCCCCAAGTATACTCTTTCTTGGGATTGGATATCTAACGCAAGTGTTAGCAGTACCGTTTCCCGATGAGCTTTCAGCCACTCTGCCACAAAGCGTTCGTAGAGTTGTGACATATTAACCAAAAAGGGCAACGTCGCGTGTGTACCTGTTTTATGACTAGGTGCAATCTGTTCCAAAAAGAAGCGGCAAAGTGCATGTAGGGGGCGATAATCCTCATTCAGACGGTTGTACTGTCGTCCTACACAAGTTCTGGGATTACATGGTTGCAATGTTACAAATCCCTGTAGTAGATGATATGCGCGGCGCACCGTTGGCATTACCCGTTCCGTACACAAACCGCTACGGGCAATACACCAGAGTGTCCAAGCAAGAATTTGATTTTCTTCTACGTCTGCGGTATGTTCTTCATAATGGCACTGGATTTTAGTATCCCAAGGTCGAGAGATAAGAAGCCCTACATCAATACGTCCCCGAACGTAAGGTAAATGTTCTGTCTTGGGGATATAGGCACGGTAGAAACCCTGGCGACCTCGGTTGAGAATACGACGGGCTAAAATATCAGCCAGTCGTTCATAAAATTCTAAGAGTGTTTGACAATCAACCAGTCCTGACAAAAAGCGAAAACTTTTGAGATCATAGGCATACTCCAGCATTCGCAGAAGATTACCTAGCTTGACTTTGGGGCACAGGGCAATGTGAAAATCACTAGTTAAGGGAATGTGACCAACCCATCCTTGGGCAGTTAGTCGCCAGCGATCGCCTGTTTTTGGAGAAGGGAAGTCCACACTCACTTGAGTATCGTAGTCACGCCACAACATTTCTCCAACTGCATCGGGAAATAGCGATCGCGGTAATAATTTGGGAACGTATTCAGTTAATTCTATTATCTGTGGTGATGTTACACTCATGGGTCAATTTGCTTCTTGACTTCGTTCCAGCGAAACTGATCTACTTTACTGGGTTGGTCAAAAAAATATTCTTCCAAATACGGCTCAATTTCCATTTGCCAAACACTGTCAATCTGGTCAGCTAGGTTGCCTAAAAGAAAGAAGCTAATACCCACTTCGTTGTGAGGATTACCAATTGCCTGGTTCAACTTCATCAGCGTTTTAATTAACTTTTCTACTGGAAAATCAGTATTTGAGTGATATTGGTGGAGAATCTTATAGTTTGGGTAGAGAGGAATAAAGGCAAAGCGGCGACGGATGGCATGATCCACTAATGCAATTGAGCGATCTGCTGTGTTCATCGTGCCAATAATTCGTACATTGCTAGGAATGCTGAACACCTCACCTGCTGCCAAAGGCATTTTTTCGTCACGATACTCCAACAGATACATCAACTCACCAAAGACGCGGGCAACATTGGCACGGTTGATTTCATCTATAATCAGCACGCATATATTCTGACGACGACATGCCTCTTCACAAAAATTAAGAAACCGTCCATTAACCAGTGGATAATCTAGTTCTCCATCTATTCGTTGTGGGCGAATGCCTTGTATGAAGTCTTCATAAGTATAAGCAGGGTGGAACTGGACAATATCCACAAAACCATCACTGCCGCCAGTTAGATATTTAGCCAGTTTTTTGGCAATATATGTTTTACCTGTGCCTGGAGATCCGTAAAAGATTGCCTGCTTTTTACGCTCTATTGCCTTTAACCAGTTAAAAAGTGTCTCCTCTTCAATGCCAGTATCCAAAGCACATTCTTTGAGGGAATATTTTGGTTGCATTTCTATTGCTTTCACCTCAACAAGTAATTTGTTAACTTCATAGATTATGGGAGGTCTATTACGGGCTAAATCATACTTTTTAACAGCAACTAACCAATGACAAAACATATCAAACAAGTCATCATCTCGCATAGAGGGTATACCAGTTTGACGCATATTAGGACCTAATTCTGCAATTAATGTTTTTCCGGTTGCATTAATAACTGGATAATCCGTTAGTTTCCGACTATGAGATTTGCCTGTAAAGTAATTGATAACTTTTAAGGATTTATTATTAATTAACAAAAATTCATTTGATCGAATTGCATTCAGGATAGGTGTGAGCATCCCTGTTTGGAAGCCTTTACTATAATCTAATTTTGAAAACTCCTTACAAGCTTCTACCAATTGATTAGGGTAATTATTGCATTGACAAACGAAATTAAAAATTGCTTGACCTATTTTTGACCAGTCTTTTGATTTTGTCCAACCTGCATTTTCAAACCATTCCTTAATATCGTTGGTGATTACTAAGGTGTTATGAACCCAAACATTTCTTTGACTGTTGTTCGCCGTTGGCGCGTAGGGGAGAAGTTGTAGCAAAACTAACTCACTTATATCTTCTCCAGACTCATAGGCAGAGACAATTGCTTGGAAATTCTCTTTCCCTTTCTGACGCTGTTCATGGTAGGACTTCTGATGACGCAGCCCATCAGGAGTATAAGGATAAGAACTGATAAATTCTTTAAATAACTTTATAAATTCGTTATTCTTCTCTAAAATAAAAACCTGTCCGTCATTATGTAGTTTTTTTGTAATCATCTGTTCTCGCTTATACAATAGCGTGGGAGAATCCATCCTAATACTTAACATCAGTTATTTGTCATCATTGATGGATTTTCCCCACCTAAAAGCATAATTGTTTCATATTCTTTTTCATTAAGATAACGATAGCTTTGGGGTGGACGCAAGTTAGATATTTTATCTTTTAATCGATGTAATTCAATTGGTTTTTCAAATTTCTTTGCATTTATAAAATAAATTCCTACAGCAACTGATGCACCTTCATAATATTTGTAAAATTCTTGTCGCTTGATACCTGCATGGTCTTTAACTTGTTTCCATAATTCTTTTAACTCATTTTTTGTGGCTGATTTCTCAATAACAAAATCTACTTCAAAAAAACCTATAAAAGTTTTTTTCGGAGATGATACATATACAAAAACAATATCTCCTGTTTTTACACGAGTTCGTACCCTACGTAATTCTACTTTTTTCGTTTTATCTTCAAAAATTTTATTAGCGTACTCAGGTTTAACTGAAATTAATAATATGTGGCACAGCATCATATATTTTTACATATAAACTTCTCTATTTCCTAAATTATACAACTTTATAAATGACTCATTATTAATTTTATAAGGTGAAACAAGCAACAAATTATCTTTATTTAGAGCTTGCTGTACCTCTTGAAAGGATACAGAATTATTAAATAATTCTGTACCACTAAATCGAATTGCCATAATATCACCATTTTTATCTTTTCGTATACTATCAACATTAGTTTCGTTATAAACTCCTAATCTTTGAAAACGTCGATAAAGTTCTTTTGATTTACCTATGACTACCTCATCTACATAAGAACAAGCACCAATATAACCGACATCCTGAAAACCTTTACCTTTACCTTCACTTTGAGTTTCACTCACATACCAAAGAATTCGACAAGGCGCATTTAACCCTCTAGAGTTTTGTATAGCTCGATAGTAAACTGCTTCACGATTGAATGCTAATTCTGGTTTAGAGCCAAATCCTGGCAAAGCAAGCATTTGCTTTCCTAAATGTTCATCAAATAAATAGGAAGCCCATCTTGGTTGAATCGGGATAATAAATGTAGTAAGTTCAGAATCAGTAATTTTTGCAGGAAACAGAAATCGTTCGATATCTACTGATAACTGAGCATCTAGAACTATGCTTTCCTTATTAAGGTTCTTAGCAATTTCCTTAATAAAATTATATTCTTCACCAAATTCAGTAGCTAAATTAGTCAGATTATTGGATAATTCCACACAACTCTGTGTAACTGACAGATTTGCTTTTAACCACCCATTATTTACTTTAACAAATACATCTTCTTGAATAGCTTCAATAACAGTTTCTTCTGGATATTTGTCAGTAATTCTTGTAAAATATCGCTGGTCACGCGCTGATTTTAATATAGATTTAAAAAGTATGTGTCGTGCAAGTGTAGACGAAAGATTATGATTACCGACTCGAATTATTGGAATTTCTAGTTCCTGATTTTTCTGCTTTCCATACACAATTAAAGCAAGCGGAACATTATTTGACTCTCTCACTAAAATACTTTCAAATTTATCATGCTCTGCCAAATAACGTCGGAGTTCTTGCTGAAATGCTGTTTTATTTTCTTTTAGTTTATAATTGTGGAAATAATTTGCTAAAAAGTCTTCTTGCCCACGTTTTACCTGTATTTGTTCTAAGTGTGTACCAGAAAAACGTACAGGTTGATAGTCAGGTTTATCGCGGAGTTCATCTAGCCTATTTATAAGTTCTTCAGGTTGAATAACAGATAATTTAAAATTTTCATAGATTATATCTGCTAAATCTAAAAATTGCCTATCTCTACTTAAAAACACATGAGATTCCGAGGCTATACTCCTTGCAATATAACGTAATTTATCTTCAGCAATTACAAAATTATTTTTCTTGGTTATTTTTTGCAAAATATTTAAATTCTCGTCTAATTTCTGAACATCGCCAGGTAAGCAAGTAAAAGATTGGGCAAAATAATTCTGACTATCTCTCTCTTGACTGTTGTCAATTCGATTGATTTGATTAAATAATTCATCATTAATGCACAAATCTAATTCACTCTGCAACCAGTCAGCTAATAATATATTTTCCTCATCACTATTAATATTTTCATCTATATATAAATCC